>CAZZGS010000012.1:0-20772 GCA_964653845.1 uncultured Bryobacter sp. | reverse complement strand
CCCTCTATGCATCTCTGAGCGAGATCCAGAACGACGAAGACAAGATCATCACGATCGAAGACCCGGTCGAATACCAGCTCAAAGGCATCACGCAAATTCCTGTAAACGAGAAGAAGGGCCTCACCTTCGCCCGTGGTCTGCGCAGCATCCTGCGCCACGACCCGGACAAAATCCTCGTCGGCGAAATCCGAGACCAGGAAACGGCCATTATCGCCATCAACGCCGCTCTCACTGGCCACCTCGTTTTCACCACCGTTCACGCTAACAACGTCTTCGACGTCCTTGGCCGATTCCTCAACATGGGCGTCGAGCCTTACAACTTTGTCAGTGCACTCAATTGCATCCTCGCCCAGCGCCTTGTGCGTCAGATCTGCCCGCACTGCAAAGCCCCAATCAAGGTCAGCGATCAGGAACTTCTCGATAGCGGGCTCAAGCTGGAAGAATGGCGCGACGTAACGCTCTATGAAGGTAAAGGCTGCTTTGAATGCGGCGGCACAGGCTTCCGCGGCAGAACGGCAATCCACGAACTTCTCGATCTCACCGAAGAGATCCGCGAGCTGATTCTCGAACGCCGCCCCACCTCGCAGATCCGCGTCGCAGCCCGTGCACAAGGTATGAGCACCTTGCGTGAAAGCGCAGTAGACAAGATGCGTGAAGGCTTCACGACCCTGAAAGAAATCAACAAGGTAACTTTCGTCGAATGAGTTTTCTTGAGAAATTGCGTAATCTCATTGAGGAGCCTCCGCCCGCCTTTGCTTTCGAGCTGGGCGCACACGGTATCGCTCACTGGCAGGCAGGCTCGACAAAATTCGAATCCCTCCCCAACCTTGACTTACATCATGATGCCGGAGTGCTTGCCGAGGCCCTGGGCCGCATCACCCCTTCTCCAAACGGCAACCGCAAGCGCGCCGCCGCACTCATCCTGCCAGACAAAGCAGCCCGCGTATCCCTGATGGATTTTGATCAGTTCCCCCGCAAGGCTGAAGATCAGACTGCCTTGATCCGGCTTCGACTGAAACGCACAGTGCCTTTCGATGTGGAAACGGCAATCCTGCGCTATCAGGTCATCCCCAAGGGTGCAAACAAGGTAGATCTCACCGTGGCGGCCATTGCAGTAGAAACCCTCGCCCCCTACGAAACAGCCTTCCACAATGCCGGCTTCCATGCCGGATTTGTCACCATCGCGGGCCTCAGTGCCGCCAATCTGGCTGAAGCAAATTCGCTTACTATGCGCCTAAGTGGGCTCACTCTCACCATCAGTCATTTTCAGAATCAAGTGCTCCGCCTCTATCGTTGCCTTGAATTGCAATCCGGTACGATCGACGAAATCCTGAACGTGCTCGACCCCACTCTCGCCTACCTCGAAGATGAGCGCAAAACCAAGCCGGCGCGGATCGATGTCTGTGGCCTCGGCGAACTGGGCGCCGCACTCGAAAACCACCTGCATGAAACCTGGTCCATTGATGTACAGCCACTTCGCAGCAGGCTTGGTTTGGTAGACGCAAACAACGCCGGGTTGCTCGGCTACCTCGAAGCGACGGGAGTGAATTAAGCGGATGCACGCGAGAATCCCCATCAATCTTGCCAGCGAACCCTTCAGCAGAGACCGCGCCATGCTTGTCGCAAGCGCAGTGCTTGCCATCGCGCTGGCAATAGGCCTGGTCGGTCAAATCTATCTGATTCTGCAAGAGAGTAATCGAGCGGAAGAGACCAGGGCCGCAGCCGAAAAAACAGACGTTGCAGTGCGCAAACTCACCGCAGAACAGGCCAAAGTCGATCTGGTCTTGCGTCAGGCTCAGAATTCAGAAGTCCTTGATCGCAACATCTTTTTGAACACCCTGATCTCGCGTAAATCAGTAAGCTGGACCCAGCTCTTTGCCGACCTCGAGAAGGTAATGCCGGGCTCAGTGCGCCTCGTCAGCGTGCGCCCGCAAATCACGCCCAGCAATCAGGTGGTGCTCGACATGACAGTAGGCGCGATGACCGGCGAGCCGGTAGTCGACATGCTCATGCGCCTTGAAGGCTCGCCTCTCTTCGGCGCAACCACGATCACAACCCTGCTGCCACCATCACAAAACGAAACCCTGTATCGATACAGACTGAGTGTGAACTATGCGCCCAAACCTTAATCTCGGCAATATCGATTGGCGCAGCCCGAGCGTTTATATGCGCGTGGTACTCGCAGTCTTGCTCCTCGGAAATCTGATTGCACTCTGGATGCTCCTTTTTCCTCCTGGAGGCAGCCTAGAAGAAATCGAAGAGCGGCTCATCTCGCTGCGGCAGCGCAACCTGCAGCAGGGTCGCAGCCTCGAACAAATGAAGACTTTGCAGGCGAAGGTCCAGGAAAGCCGAGCCGCCGGAGACAAGTTCTTCGCTTCCTACTTCATGGATCGCCGCAAGGCCGCCAGCACGATCGTCAGCGAACTTTCTGCCTTGGCCAAACAAGCAGGCATCCGCCCCAAAGAACACTCGTTCGTACTCGAACCCGTCGAAGGCGCCGAAGACCTCTCGATGATGACCGTCAACGGATCTTATGAAGGCACCTATGCTGACCTGATCCAGTTCGTTTATCGCGTCGACCATAGCCCGAGATTCCTGATCATCGAAAACCTGACTGCGGCACCACAACAAAGCGCCGGCCTTCTGAACATCAGCATTCGCTTTCATGTCTTTGTAAAAGAAGTCCCGGGTACCTAACGCCATGGCACTTGAAATGAAATTCGGCGGCGATCCCAAACAACTCAGAACCCTCAGCATCCTGGGTGTGGTGCTGGCAGTCATTCTCTACTTCAACTACTTTAGCGGCCCCGACACACCTGCACCGGCTACCAGGAGAACCGCAGGCACCAACACGGCCCCGCAGATGAATCTGCCCTCAACAACTTCAACTGCGCCACGCAAGCCGACAGAAGAGCGAAAGCGCATTCAGTTGGACCGTCGCGCCCAGGAGTTTCGCCCGCGCGTTGGCCCGGCAAGACCCGAAGACCGCCCCGACCCAATGACGGTCGACCCGACCTTGCGCCTCGATAAACTAACCCGGCTCGAAAAGATTCAGATTACGGGTGGCAGCAGAAGCCTCTTCGATTTCTCAAACATTCCGTCTGGTGAGAACTCGACGGTGGCAAAGATCATACCCTCGCCGAAGAAAACTGCCGCAGTCCCCAAGGCCTTTATCGGCCCGATGAACAAGCCGCCAGATCCTCCCAAGCTGGTGGTTGCCCCACCAATAGCCCCACCGATTCCCCTGAAATTTTACGGTTTCACCAGTGGCTCACGCGGAGTCAACAAAAAAGGCTTCTTCCTCGACGGTGACGATATCGTTGTCGCAAGCGAAGGCGATCTGATTAAAACCCGATATAAAGTGATCCGGATCGGCCTGACAAACGTCACTATGGAAGACACACAATTCAAGCAGCAGCAGACGTTGCCAATTGTGCCCGACAATAGTGGTGGAGGAATATAGATGCCCAGCGCAGTGAGAGCAAGAAAAGGAGAACGCGGTTTTGCACTGCTCTTCGTGTTTGCACTCGCCGCGATGGCTGCATTGATGCTGTACAACGAGTTACCTCGAGCCGTCTTTGAAAGTCAGCGAGCTAAAGAAGATCTCCTGGTAAGCAGGGGCCAGGAATACCAGCGCGGAATCCAACTCTTTTATCGCAAGTACCGAAAGTATCCGGCGACGATGGAAGACCTGGAGAAGACCAGCGGAATCCGCTTTCTCCGCCGTCGATACGTAGACCCCTTCTCGGGCAAAGACGATTGGCGCATTGTCCACGTAGGTCCCAACGGTCAATTCACAGATTCAAAAGTCATCAAGCCCCAGCAACCGGCTCAAGGCACCGGCTTCGGCTCAAGCCCAACAGCGACCACCGAAGAGCGCAAAGACGATCCTAACGACCCTACTTTGAAGAAACGCGCCAGCGACACAAGCGCAGCAGAAATCGGGAATACCGCAAACGCTGCTCCTGCTGATCCAAATGCTTTGCCACAAGGAGCACCACCTCCGCCAACCAACGGGATGCCATATCAGGGCCGCATCGGCAACGAAAATGGATATCCGGCGCAGCAGAATGGCGGCTTCGGCGCACCAGCAAATATTGGGGTTGGCAGCAGTGGTGGAGGCTTTGGCGGAGCCGGCAGCGTCGGCGCAGGGCTGCCGAACACAAGCTACCCCAGTGCTGGAATCAACTCTCAAACGGGAGGAGCCTCCGGAATCCCGATCCAGCAAGGCAATGGTTTTCCCCAAAATCAGAATGGCCAGCGACCCCTCACCGCAGACCAGCTCAACCCAGCTCTCGATGTAATCCAAAGGCTGCTAACAACGCCGCGTCAACCTCCGCCTGGGGTAATCCCCGGCTCAAACCCCAACGGTCCCATGACAAATCCGGGTGGAACATTCCTCGCCAGTGGACCAGGGGCAAATGGTGGCAACGGACAGTTCGGTGGTGGCGGGATCGCCGGCGTAGCAAGCAAACACGAAGGACGCGGCATCAAGCTCGTCAACGAGCGGGAACGTATCGAAGAGTGGGAGTTCATCTACGACTACGGCAAAGACCGTGGTGGGCGTCCAGGCACCAACTCACAGAGCCAACAGGGAAATATGCAGGGTGGAATCAATCCTGCCCAAGGCACTGGCTTTGGCGCAGGCGGTGGCTTTGGACAACAGGGTGGACAACAGGGTGGCAGCTTTGGTGGACAACAGGGCGGTGGCTTCGGCCAACAAGGTAGCGGTGGCTTTGGTGGCCAGCAGGGCGGCGGCTTCGGCCAGCAGCAACCGCAACAACCCGGCGGTCGCGGTCGCACTCGAAACTAAAGCGCCACGTAGCCTCTTCGAATTCCCTGCGTCACCGCTTCCGTCCGTGACCCGGCATTCAACTTCGTCATCAGCGAACTCACATGAAATTTCACCGTATGTTCAGTGATACTCAACCGCCAGGCGATTTCTTTATTGCCAACGCCCTCAGCCAACAACCGCAACACCTCACGCTCGCGATTGGTCAGCGATGAGTCTGAAAAGACAGGAGCGGGCGCAGGCCAAGACTCCATGTCATGTGCAGGAAACACCATCAAGCCAGCTGCGGCAGCCTCAAGGGCCGCTCGTATCTCAATAGGGCTGGCATTCGGCGGCAGCGCCCCTCTAGCCCCTTGGCGCACCATCGTAGAAGGTGAATGCTCCGTCAGCAAGACAACCGGCAGCGGTGGCGGATCATTGTCGATCTCATCAAAGTGACGGTCAGACAACAACACATCGGCAATCTCTCCAGACTTCGCCATCTGGAAACCTACCTGCTGTTCGAGCAAAGTACGCAAGCCCGCCTCAACGACGGGACTCGATGCATCGATTCGTACGCGTGTCATGCGGCTGCCGACAGCCTCCCTTCGATTCCGGGCCCAAATGAAACCGCCACTTCGCGCGGAACCGGCTTTCCGCTGCGAAGAAACTCAATATGCACAAGGCCTCCCTCAGATATACGATCCGCAAGATCGTCTGGTGACGAAAAGAATTCGCCGTCCAATCCAATTATTACGTCACCCCGAATTAGCGATGCGCACTCAGCCTTACTATTCGGCACTATCTCTTCGATGCGCAAACCGGCAACAAGTTTCGATAACACCCGAACTTGAATCGGCTGTATCTTCACTCCAAGCACCGCAGTCTCTTCCCGGCGGCTTGCACGATCCATAAATCGAGCCACTTCGTTTGAAGGCACAGCCAGCCCGAGATTCCCCGCAATCATCGTGTTAATTCCAACGACGGCACCAGCGGCATTAGCCAGCGCTCCACCAGAATTTCCCGGTGCCAGCCGGATCTGCGCCTGCACCCAGGGTTGCTTCCCCATATTCCGATGCGGCCCAACCGCGTGAACAATTCCGGTCGAAAGCGACCCAACAGAGCCCAGCGGGTTGCCGACAGCCATCAACACTTCTCCGCTCCGCAACAGCGAAGAATCAGCCCACTGCGGCGCAGGCAAATCCTTCCGATCCACTGCGAGCAACTCAAGATCCCGTCGCTCTTCACGACGAAGCAGCCGCGCCTTGACAACCTCTCCATCCCAGAATTCGATCTCGACAGTAGACCCGCGCACCACATGGGCATTCGATACTATCCGGCCCTCCTGATTCCAGATCACCCCCGATCCCGCACCGCTGCGGCCCTCGTCAACTCGCACTTGAACGGTAGACCGGCGCAACTGCTCTGCTATTTCCCCGAATCCGGGGTCAATCATGCAGCCCTCCGCCCGGTAGGACGCCGTCCAATCTCGATCTGCAACTCCAGTTCCTGGCCCGCGCGCGAAATGAGAATGGGAATATGCTGTCCGATATGCGGTGGCTCAAGAAATTCCTGAATGCAGGCAAAGTCACTAGCCCGCTGCCCGCCGATGGCCAAAATTACATCCCCCACCATCAGTTGGGCAATCGCCGAGGGCGAATCGGGTTCCACGTTTAGAACAATCATGCCAGCCGGCTGTGGCACCGGCTGAAGGCCAACCCCCAGGTAACCTCGCCCAAGTTCTCCATGCGCCGCAATGGTTTCGACAAAGAGATGCAAGTTCGAGGAAGGAATGACAACGGCCGTCCCCCGCGCCAAACCTGTGCTGATCATCCCCAGCAACGACCCGTCAGCTCGCAACGCCAGCCCCCCGGAAATACCCGGATAGATCGGCAAATCGAGCTTGATGAAATGATCAAGCTTCCCGCCCTTCCAGGTCCGCCAAGTGCCAGACAAAGAACTCAGCATGCCAAGGGAAGCATTGGGCCCGGTCTCGGGCGAACGGGAAATCCCAATGATCAACTCACCGAGCGTTGCGCTGCCGGCAAGAGGCAACACCGGAGCATCGAGAAAAGGCTTCTGCAATTGAAGCAAAGCAAGGTCCCCACTGGGGTCGCGGCCGAGGAGGGAAGCGGCCGCAACCTCACCACTGGGAAGGAGAACTTGGAAGTCCTCATCTTGTTCGACGCCAGGATCCACCGTTAGGATTCGTGTGCTATCAACTAATATTCCGCTCTGGTATCCGTTTTTGCGGGCTGAGACGGCGACGACAGACTGGGCTGCGCCGCCAACGGTTCCTGCAAGCGCCTGGCTGAGTTCGATCAATGGATTCTGCATTTTACTGATGTCCTAGGCTTCCAGAATGCCTTTTCCAACACAAAAAAACTACCCTCAAACGGCTAGTAGGCCCCCTGCCCGATTGGCTAGGCGCTTGCGCAGTCGTTTACACTGGGAGAGGAATGACGACTGAAGTTAAGAAAGACATTACCGCGGTCGAGCCAGCCCAGAGCTGGTTTGTCCCCGTGTTGCTCACCTGGGTAGCGCCTGGGTTGGGATATTTTCTCTTGAAGAGCCCCGAGCGCGGTGCAGCCATGGCAGCCATGTCCATCGTGATGTTTCTTCTCGGTTTGCTCATGCGCGGAGCCTTCTTCGAACCACAAACCGGAGACCTGCTCACCACGGTAATCTATTGCGGCGGTTGGGTAGCCAATCTCGCCAACGGTTGCCTCTACTTTCTCGCCAAAGCATTTGGCTACAACTCACCCGACGTCGCAGGTCACGTTGTTGACTATGGCACCAAGTTTTTGGTCGGCTCCGGCCTGATCAACATCCTGGCCATGGTCGACGTTTTCGAAATCGCAACCCGAAAGAAAAGCTAGGAGAAACCGACAATGCCCAAAATGGCTTTATCTCACTTTGAAATGGCGATTCTTTTCTCGTTGCTCACCAGCGTCGCACTTGGAATCACTGGCAAGACTGGTCGCCAAGAGCAAATCCGCTATGCCGCCTATTGCTTTGGGTCTTTTGTCCTCGCTCTTTTTGGCTTGGGCTGGTTAATGTATTTCGGCCACCGCTGAGAAGACTTGCCGCATGAGAATCTTTCTCTCACTCGCATTTTGCCTCACCACTTGGGCACAAGACACCCCAACTGAATACAAGCTCCCCGTGAACTTTCTCCGCTTTGACATCAACAAGCTGCGCCCAGCCGTATCTACGCCACCGAAGTCCCAGTCTAAGATCGTCCTTCCGCCAGAACAAGTCTCCTGTGGTCATATCCGCGTCTTACCCGTAAACCCAGCCTTGGACCCCGGCATGACCCTGCCCTTACCAACTTACGTTTACAGCCGAATGCCAGTATTCAAAGGCATGCCCGCCTGCCAAACAGCCGGGCGCTAGTTACTGTTTCCCTGCCCCGCCCTTAGGCGCCTGAGTCACTTTCTCGCCCACCTTCTGATAAGCCCCCAACTTGGAATCGGCAAGATCAGGCCGCCGCACGCTGATCGATTCAATCACTGTATTCCCTGGGCCAGGCCGTGTAGTCACCAGTTGTTGCTCACGCAGTTTCAAGGGCCCATCAGCAGTGCGCCCCGGCGCAGCAACCCCGTAAACCGTGATTTCGCTAGTGGTAGATCCGTCCGAATTCAGCGAATCAATCTTGATTTTCTGCCCGGTCAATTCCATCTTCCCGGTCGGCGCATTCCGAAATTCTTGCGTCACCTCCTTGGCGCCCTTACCCTCCGGCGCCTTCTCAATCAACTCGCGCACAGCCTCTACAAAATTCCCACTCTGATCGAGAACGTATGTGGATCGATTCGTCTGTTGCTTACCGTAGGCCGTTGTCGTCTGGCTCGCTGTTTTCTCCACCGCAGCGAAAGACCCGTTTACCGTCGGGCGCTCCACCACTGAAATCGTCTTCGTCTGGCCGCTTTGCTGTTGCGTCGTCACCACCGCTCGCTCGGTAGCCGCCAACCCCCCGTTCAAATCACTCTGATAGGTAGTCGTCTCGACGATGGTCGCACCGTCCGCCCCTTGCTTCTCAACCACACGCAGTTTCTCCGGCGGCAACTTGTTGCCGTTCGCATCGCGACGCTCGATGATTTCTTCGCTAACCCGCCCATTCGGGCCATCCTCCACCACCCGGCGCTCCCGCTTCTCTTCGGGCGCAGGCAGCAGGACCCGGCGTCCGTCCACGTCGTAGACATAGATTTGGGCGAGCATCGTTGTACTCAGGAGAAAAAGGCTAAAATACCGCATAGGTTTCTACGCTAAAACTATCGGCGGATTGAAGCAATCTGTACAGTCTCTATAATGGAAGATGGTTCAAGTATGAAGAAGTTTTACATCGAGACCTTTGGTTGCCAGATGAATGTCCATGATTCCGAAAAGGTAATCGGGACACTCGAAAGTACAGGATACTCTCAGGTCCCTACTCCGGAAGAAGCGGATCTGGTCGTTTACAACACTTGCAGCATTCGCGACAAAGCCGAACAAAAGGTTTTCGCCCGCCTCAATGAATTCAAGCGCCGCAGCAAAGACAAGGTCTTTGCCGTCATCGGTTGCGTCGCCCAACAAGAAGGCGAAAAGATCTTTGACCGCGCCCCGCACGTCAGCCTCGTCGCCGGCTCGGCCAGCTACAACCAGTTGCCGCAGATGCTCATACAACTCGAAGCGGGCAACAAACGCGTCACAGGTCTGAGCCTCGACGGCGAAGAGGCTTTTGAAGTCCCCTACACCCGTCGCGACAACCCCCGCAAGGCCTTCCTCACGATCATCGAAGGTTGCGACAAAAGCTGCGCCTACTGCGTCGTTCCCATGACCCGTGGCCCCGAGCGCAGCCGCACCAGCTCGAGCGTCCTCGAAGAAGCCCGAAATCTCGTCAAGGATGGCTACACCGAAATCACCCTCCTCGGGCAAAACGTCAACAGCTACATGGACCCATCCCCCACAGCCCTCGACTTCTCCAGGCTCCTTCGCAAGATGGGTGAGATCGACGGTCTCAAACGACTACGCTTCACCACCTCACACCCGAGAGACTTCGTCAAAGACATTGTCGACGCCGTCGACGAAAATCCTGTCCTCTGCAACCATATCCACCTGCCCGTCCAGAGCGGCTCCACTGCCGTCCTCGACCGCATGCAGCGCCAGTACACCCGCGATGAATACATGCGGCGCATCGACTGGATGAAGAACGCCAAACGCGACATCGCCATCACCTCAGACATCATCGTTGGCTTCCCCGGCGAAACCGAAGCCGACTTTGACCAAACCCTCCGCCTCCTGGATGAGGTTCAATACGATGGCCTCTTCGCCTTCAAATACTCTCGACGACCCAACACCCCCGCGCTGCAATACGAAGACCACATGACCGAAGACGAAAAGGGCCGTCGCCTCGCAGCCGTTCAGGAGCATCAGCGGCAAATCCAGATCCCGAACAATGCCACCTACATCGGCAGGGTTGAAGAAGTCATCGTCGATGGCTTTAACAAAGCCACCCAACAATGGCTGGGCAAGAACACACAGAACAAGACCATCAGCTTCACCCACCCCTTAATGCCGAACAACGAAGAGGGTGCCACGCTTGAAGGTCGCTATCTCAACGTCCGCGTCACCCGCGCCGGCCCTGCCTCCCTTGGCGGCGAAGCAGTAATCTAGCCTTTTTGGCAGCTTCGCCCCTGCCGCATCTTTGCTGTAATGGAATAGGAGGCATAGCCAACACAATGGAAGTTGAAATGAAGATCCGCACGCTGATGATGGATCCGGTGACGCAGATGCCGATTGTTGTGTTGCGGGACGCAACCGGTAATTCGATTCTTCCGATCTGGGTTGGCGTATACGAAGCCAATGCAATTGCTCTTGAGATCGAAAAAATCAATACACCCAGGCCAATGACGCACGACCTGATCAAGACCTTGCTCCATGGCATGGATGCAAGAGTAGATCGCATCGTCGTGAGCGACCTCAAGGACGACACCTTCTTTGCCGTCATCTGGCTGGAGAAAGATGGCGAGTTTATCAGCATCGATTCACGCCCCAGCGACGCCCTGGCCATCGCACTGCGAACAGACTCGCCCATCTTCGTCGACGACAGCGTCCTCAAGAATTCGCGCATGAGTTCCAACTCGGAAAAAGGTAAAGACGAAGAACTGAAAAAGCTCCTTGAAAATCTCAACGAAGAGGATTTCGGCCGCTACAAAATGTAGGCCGTCTCAATCGTGGAAGAAATTCTGCAAAAGCTGGTCGATCACAGGATCCAGCTTCTACCAGCCGCTGAACTCACTACTCACTTCGTATTCGAGCGTGATGGCTTCATCGCCTTGGCCGAGCGGCGAAACAATGGCTTCGGCAACGTTGGCGCTCCAGGCCTCCTCTGTCAACAGGGCATGGCCCAACTCATCTGGCGTGGCGACCAAGCCTTTTTCGTCACCAAAGGTTTCGAGCGCCAAGCCTCCCCCGAAGAGATCGAAAAACTTCGCAGCTTCGGACAGGACCTTAAGATTTCTTTGTCTAAATAGTGCACTGCCACCACCACTCGATATAGAATTTCGGCTATGGACCGAAGAGCCTTCCTCGCGACAGGAGTCGCCGCCTCACAACTCAAAGCACAAGATTGGAAACCTGTAGTCCCCACAGCGGAACTCCCCACGGGCAAAAAGGGCAAGGGTAAGCCCAAGCTTGGTACCCAACACATTTCCGACGACCCCACCCTCAAGATCCTTAGCGGCCTCGGCGTCAACAACATCTGTAGTAATCTCCCGTCCAGAGCGATGGACGCAAATTGGAGTGTCGAAGGTCTCTCAAAACTGCGTGAACGCGTCGAAGCCCATGGAATCCGGCTTGAGATGGTGCCGCTTCCACTCAGTTCTTCTCCCATCGCGAGAGCCGAGTATCCAGACATCCTTATGGGTCGCAGCCCACAACGCGACAAAGCCCTCGACGAGATCTGTCAGATGATTCGCAATTGCGCCAAAGCCGGCATCCCTGCCGTCAAATACAACATGAGTATCCTAGGCGTCGTAAGAACCCCGGCGGCAACGGGGAGAGGTGGCGCAACCCTCAGCACCTTTAAATACGCGGGTGCCAAGCAAGATCCCCCACTCACTGAAGCCGGTCCTGTACCTGCCGATCTTTACTGGGAACGCATCACCTACTTCCTTAACAAAGTGATCCCGGTCGCAAACGAAGAGAAGGTCAGAATGGCCTGCCATCCCCACGACCCAGGTATGCCCCCAGGCCAAGGCTGGCGCGGCGTAGAAACCGTTCTCGGCAGCGTCGACGGCCTGAAGAAATTTGTCAGCATCCAGGAAAGCCCTTACCACGGCCTGAACTTCTGCCAAGGCACAGTCAGTGAAATGCTGGCAAAGCCCGGCCGCGAAATCTACGATGTGATCCGCTGGTTTGGCACTAGAGGCAAGATCTTCAATGTCCACTTCCGTAACATCAAAGGTGGCTTCCTCGACTTCCGAGAAGTCCATCCCGATGAAGGTGATGTAGATATGATCAAGGCTGCCCGCACATACAAAGAAGTAGGGTATAGCGGTATGTTGATGCCGGATCACGTGCCCAAGATTGAAGGAGATACCGGCGGTCGCCAGGCCTTCGCATTCGCTTTTGGTTATATCAGGGCTATCCTTCAACTTCTTGAAACTGAAGCCTAGTCAAGCCCCCCGGCAAGGTAACATAAGAAGCGCACGTCTACTCAACCTATGGCCCGCAAGAACACAATGGCTGTCACATGTCCCGAATGCGACAGCAAGCATGTCCGCATGTCGAAGTGGAAAAACCGCTTCGAACAGATGCTCGACCTTCTTGGCATGCCCCCCATGCGTTGTCTCGATTGTGACCACAGATGGAAGCACAGCCTCTGGCGAGTGCGCGAGATGTTCTGCGCACGCTGCCCTCGCTGCTATAGGCTCGAATTAATCAAATGGGAAGAGACCTACTATCACATTCCACGAATCTGGAAAATGCTCACAGCCATCGGGGCAAAGAGAGTTCGCTGCAAAGCCTGTCGCCACAACTTCATCAGCTTTCGTAAGGTAAAGGGGACAAAAAAATGGGACAGCACAGATCCCACAGAAACCCCAGTGGTTGAAACCACAATCGCCCTGAATACCTTGGCCCAAAAGACCTCAAAATCTGACGATCCTGCCTAGCCGAATCTACGGCTTCGGCGGATTAAAAGATACCCTGATCTCGAACATCTTTCCAGTTTGCGCAACACCAACGCGAACAATTTTGGCAAACCGCTCAGCATCTTTTGCGGGCTTGGCGCTGGGTTTGTAACTGATCGTAAGAATCGCCTCACCATCACGAACGATCTTACGGGAAGAAAGCTCAAACGTGACATCCTCACCAGGAGGTGTATCCATAGCAAGCAAAACTGTCCCTTCCATTCCGTTCTTGAACTTCACAGTCTCCACACTCGCCACACCCTGCGTAAATTCAACCTGCTGCCGGTCAGGCCTTACGAGAGACATCAATTTCTTGAGGTCGGGATTTATATTGATCTGCCCAGTCGGACTTAGCGCCGCAGATCCCGATTCTGGATTCGACTCCATGGTGCCAAATGGCGTTGACCGAGTCTCATTCTTGGGCTGAAACCAATACCATCCATCTGCCTCTTCACGCCACCAGGATTCGATTGGTTGCTTGATCTCCATCGCACCCACACCCATCATTGCCATGGTTGTATCTACAAGCGTCACAACCTTTGCGGCCTTGCCGCCATCGGCATAAAAGATCTGGTCAATCTTGTAACCCTTAATCTGCTTCTTGGGCCAGGAGAAGAAGGCATCTTTGCTTTCTTCAGACACCAAAGCATCGCTCTGCCGATACTTGGCTGCAACAAAGCCATCCCAGAACTTGGAAACTCGTTGCTTCAAAGCAGCTTCTCTCTCCGCAGAAATTTTGATGATTTCCTGCGCTGGAACCAGACTACAAACCAAAAAGAGCAATAGAGCGGTACGATTCATCTTCTTTACGATCCTAACATTCACAGACGCAAGCGCCAGCGAAAGGTTAGCGTTCGGGAATCTTCGTACCTTCACGAATTTCATCCGTCGCGCGTTGGATGATTCGTTCACCGGCAGCCAGCGGCCCAACCACCTCGACAAGCTCTCCGTGTGCAGGCCCCTTGCGCACATTCACATAGCGTGCCAACCCGTTCTCCACCCGGATCACAAAGCTACGCTCGGTATTCGATGTCACGGCCGTGGCGGGCACCAGCAGAGTTACTTGCCCCGCCTTAGCCGGCCATTTCACTTCCGTATACATTCCTGGGGCCAACTTGCCACCGGGATTGGCCACATCCAGCTCCACCGGCATCGTCCGGGTACGAGCATCCAGCGTCCGCGAGATGCGGCTCACCACCCCGGCAAAGTTCTCCCCTGGCTGCCCGCTCACACTAAAGCCTACGCGTTGCCCAGCCTTCACGCTACTGAAATTGGCCTCCGGCACTGCCACCACCACACGCAACCGGTTCACCTGTTCTACCCGTACAATCGCGCCGGCCGAAGGCCCGGCAAGGCTCCCCGGATGCAACAACCGCTCGGTCACGACGCCATCAAAAGGAGTAGTCAGCGTCAAGAAGCCTTCCAGATCCTTCAGCGCTCGCACCTGCGCCTCAGCCGCATTGCGCGAAAGCTGGATCGATTCCAGTGCTGCCTGCGCCGATCGAACGGCCTCATCCGCCAGCACCAGCTCATTAGCCGCGATTGCCCCTGCCGTCTCGCTCGCCTTCTTCAATCGGGCCGCCGTACTTTGAGCGGCAACCAGCCGCGCCCTTACCTCGCCAGCCTGCGCCAGCACTGCGTTCGACTTCGCCTGCACCTCAGCAATCTGCGCCGTCAGCTCAGGCGCAGAAAGCTTCCCGATCGCCTGTCCCTTACGAACCACACTTCCGCGATCCACATCAAGGCTCTCGATGTATCCCGATACCCTCGCCACAATCGAAGTTGATTGGTAGGGCAGGATCTCGGCAGTGAGCGTCACAAAGCGCTCCACAGGCTTTGCCACCACTTGAACCGTTGCCACACTCTGCGCAAGCGCACACACAGGCATCACACAAGCCAATAGCCACTTCATGCTTTAGCCTCCTTACGGAAGATCGAATAAATTGCCGGCAGAACAAGTAGCGTTGCCAGCGTCGCCGTAACCAGGCCGCCAATCACAGCCCTCCCAAGCGGAGCTGTCTGCTCACCGCCTTCACCGAGTCCAAGAGCCATCGGCAGCATCCCGGCCAACATCGCAAACGCAGTCATCAAGATCGCCCGAAGTCTCGCCCCGCCAGCACTAGCTACATTGCCCTCAGCTTCAGCAAAACTCAGGTAAAGGATCGCATTCGCAATCGCAATGCCAAGCGCCATGATCGAACCGAGATAACTCTGGATGTTGATGGTGGATCCAGTGAACCAAAGTGCAAGCAACGAGCCACACAAGATTGCAGGGCTCAACAGCAGCACCACAAGCGCCAGACGAAAACTCTGAAACGCGGCAGCAAGCAACAAGAAAATACTGACACCAGCGATCCAAAGCCCGGTTTGAAGCCCCTCAATCGTCTCCTTCAGCGGCCCTGCCTGCCCGCCAATCTGAACCGTGATTCCACGAGGTGTCTCTCCCGCTCGACGCACCGCAGCTTCCACTTCTGGCAACGCACGCCCCAGCGTCACACCTTCCAGATTCGCAGCGAGACTAATCAGCTTCTGCCCATTGAATCGCTCAATCATTCCCATCGTCTTGCCATTCTTCATCGTGATCAAATCGCCCGCCAGCGGTTGTGTGTTGCCGGCCTTCGAAAGCGAGATCGAAGCAATATCGTCCCCCGACTTCACCTTGCTCGGCGGCAACTCCACTTGTACTTGAAACGCGTTGCCACTGGCGGGATCACGCCAGTAATTCGGCTCGATAAAGCGGCTGGAACTCGTCGCCGCAACCAGGCTCCGCGTCACATCCATCGTCGTCAGTCCATATTGCGCGGCCCGGTCCCTGTTGATCTGTATCTCAAGCGTCGGGTAATCGTCGGGCTGCTGAATCTGAAGATCTCGCAAGAATGGCATCTTCTTCAGCTCGGCCTGAATCTTCTCGGCATACTGATAATCGGCAGCTAAACTCGGGCCAACCACCATCACCCGAATCGGTGTAGGCGACCCGAAACTCATCACTTGGCTCACAATGTCCCCACCCTCAAACAGCAACTTCAACTGCGGCAATTCCTTGGCCAGTCTCGCCCGTATCGCTTCCTGCGCTGCAGCGGTGTTCACCTTTGTCTCAGGCCGGATCGATACCGTGAGCACCGCCTCGTGCGGGCCAGTCGTAAAGAGATGAATCAGGTTGACCGGATAGCTCGAAGCATGGGCCCCGACAAAACTGGTTGTCAGCGCAACCTTGTCTGGCCCCAATGTCTCTTTGATCAACTCAAGCGCTTTGAGCGCCAAAGGCTCCGTTCGCTCGATCCTCGTCCCGGTCGGCGCAAAGACTCGCAAACGAATTTGCTTGGCCGAAGCAACTGGAAAAATTTCAAGCCCCAACTGTGGCGGAATCAGCCACAACCCAGCCCCGCAAAGAAGCGCATACACAAGCGCAACACCCCACCGAAGCGAAACAATGCCGTTCACCAGACTGCGATAAGCAACTCGATAAGCCGGCTCCGGACGCGGCTCATGCGCTCGAATCCACTTCGCCGCCAGCACTGGCACCAGTGTGCTCGACAACAAGTAGGAAGCAATCATGGCAAAACCGACAGCCAGCGCCAGCGGCATAAAAAGTTGCCGCCCAGCACCAGTCATAAAGAATGCCGGCACAAACACAGCAAGTATCGAAATCATGCTCAGCAATCGTGGAATCGCAGTCCGTTGGCACGCCGCAACAATTGCATCGTAGGTTTCCGTCCCGCGCTGCAGCTCCGTATGAATATTCTCGATCTCAACAGTTGCCTCATCCACCAGCACCCCAATCGCAAGCGTCAGACCCGCCAGCGTCATCAGGTTGATCGTCTGACCACACGCCCACAGCGCAATCACCGAGCTCAGCAGCGATACCGGAATCGTAGTCAGCACCACCAGCGCCGATCGGCCATCACGCAAGAAGATCAACACCATCAACCCGGTCAGGAAGGCGCCAAGTGCCCCCTCATTCACCAGATTCTGCAGCGCCGAAGCGACAGCCGGCGTCTGATCGAATTCCACTGTTACCTGCACGTCCTCAGGAACAATCTTTTGAAAGCTCGGCAGGGCCTCACGAACGTGCTGCATCACAGCGAGAGTCGATGCATCGGCACGCTTGGTGATCGGGATATAGACAGTACGCTTGCCGTTGACATGCGCATAAGCAGTCAGAATGTCGCTACCGTTCTCCACCGAACCGATATCGCGGAAGTAGACGGGAGTGCCAGAACCCACCCGCACCGGAGTCCCTGCAAGTTCCGTCAGATCACCACCAATCGTTGCATTGGTCGACGCAATCCGCGTCAGATCGCCTGTCCGCACCACACCGGACGGAGCAACCACATTGGCCTGCGAAAGCGCCCGAATCGCCTCTTCAGGCGAGATCCGGTACTGGCGCAACTTCTCGGGATCGAGACGCACCAGGATCGTCCGCTGCGCGCCACCAAAAGGCGGAGGCGCAGACACACCCGGCAACGTCGCAAAAAGCGGACGCACTCGATTAATCGCAAAATCCTGCATCTCAGCCGGCATACGTGTCTGGCTCGAAAACACAAGCTGCCCGATCGCAACACTACCCGCATCAAACCGCGTAATGAAAGGCGGTACAGCACCAGGCGGCATAAACGCCCGAGCCCTGTTGGCATAACCAAC
This sequence comes from uncultured Bryobacter sp., assembly GCA_964653845.1. Classification (GTDB taxonomy): domain Bacteria; phylum Acidobacteriota; class Terriglobia; order Bryobacterales; family Bryobacteraceae; genus Bryobacter. The sequence continues at coordinate 3,189 of CAZZGS010000012.1, read as the reverse complement.
TACTTCGCTCAACGCAGTGCTCATATTCGTTCCGGGGAAGAACGTAACCTTGATCAAGGCAGCGCCTTGCACACTGCGCGATTCAATCTGCTTCACCCCACTTACATAAAGCAGGTGGTACTCGTAATAGTACGTAGCGAAGCCGTCCATCTGAGCCGGATCCAGTCCACCATATGGCTGCGCGATATAGATCGTTGGCTCACCAAGGTCAGGGAAAATATCAACCGGCATGCGGCGCACCGCAAACCACGCTGCAACTAGAATCGCAATCACCGCAACAAAAATCGTTGTCGGCCGGCGCAATGCAAACAGGACAAGACGCATGGCCTAGGGTTTCTCCGCTCTAGCCAAAAAGTCAGTCAAATCACCCTGCGCAATCGCCACACCAAGCTGAGCCCGCCAGCTACCAAGCCGCGCCAGACTGTCATCAATCTCAGCAGCAATCAATATTCGTTCTGCATCCGTAAGCTCGGTAATCGAACTCAGCCCAGCCTGATATCGCGCTGCTGCCTGTAACCGGGCCTCGCGCGCCGCACCGGCCAGAATCGGTGTATTGCCAGCAATCTGTTCAGCAGCTGTCAATTGCACTAGCGCCTTCAACCGCTGTGTCTCAAGATCCCGCAAAAGCTGCTCCTGACGCGCTTGCTCCATGCGCCCTCTCGACACTTCAATCTCTCTCCGCACTCGCAACCCAGGTAAATCCATCAACGAATACGTCATCGTAAATCCAACGCCCCAGTTGTAGATATTTGGCCCAAGACCACTCACAACTCCACCAGTCGTAAAGTCCGGGTTCGCGCCAGTCCCACGAGCATACATCGTGGCCTGCGTATTGAATTTCGGATAATAGCTACGCTGTAACACCTTCAACCGCGCATCCGATTCTTCCTTCGCAATGCGCTGTTCAACCATCACCGGGTGAGCACTCGCGTCCCCGCTCGCAGCAGCAGCCAGCGGCAGATCGAGAAAGTGCTGCTTTGACACCTTCAATTGCGCCACCGGCACATTCAACAACTGCGCCAGACTCGTCTGCGCAATCTGCACTGCTGCACTAGCCTGAATCACCTGATTCTCGGCAGCAACTCGCTCTGCCCGGCTACGCGATAGGTCACCCCCAGGACGAAGCCCGCTATCCACAAGCCCCCGAACCACACCTTCAATCGCCACCAACCGCTCCCGGCCAGCCTTCGCCGATTCCAGCGACTGCTCTGCTGCAAGCAAAGTCAAATAGGCATCGGCAGCCATAGCCGCAACCTCAAACCGTGTGCGCTTCAACCCAGCCTCAGCACGCTTCTGCCCGGCAGCACTAACCCCCACCGATGCCGCCCGCAGCCCAAAATCAAACGGCTCCCACGAAACCAGGAATCCAACCGCAGTTCCCCACACATTGGTTCCGGCGTTGGCTACCAGCGGTGGCCCGGAAATCGGCGAAATCACCTGCTGCTGCAAAACCATCCCATAAACATTGTTCCTGGTCGCCCGGTTCACCTGAGCAATCACATCAGCCTTTGGCAGGTAGGCAAGCCTCAAAAGCTGAACCCCTGCTGCCGCAGCCTTGATCTGCTCCTCATTCACACGAGTCGTTGGGTATTGCTCCACCGCCTGCTGTACAGCTTGCGCGATCGTAAGCGGCTGTGCCGATGCACAAGCGGCCATAAGAAAAGCAAGACCAAGCCTCATACTTGGCGCGCAATACCGCGCTTGCTCGCGCGAACAAATCTTGCGATGTGGCTGGCGTGTGGATTGGAAAGTGCTTCGAGTTGGTCGCATGCTTCTTCCTTCTTCAGGGCACTGCGGTAAAGAATCTTGTAGCAGAGCCTTAATGTAACAAGATCCGAGGCGGAAAACCCAGCCCGCCGCAGCCCCACCAGATTCAAGCCCTCTACTGCCACATCAAACTTTGAATAGAGAAAGAACGGAGGCAAGTCAGAGTTTACGCGAGTATTCCCTCCCACCATCGCCAGCCGCCCGATCCGTGAATACTGATGCACCACCACTCCGCCCGAGATAAACGCCTGGTTTTCCACCTCTACATAGCCCGCCAGCAGCGCACAACTGGCAACCACGATATGGTTGCCCAATTGGCAATCATGCGCGATATGCCCCGAGGTCATGATGAAATTGTGATCCCCAATCACGGTCGAGGCCTCAGGCTTGGTCGCCCTTGAAATCGTAAAGTGTTCCCGGATCTTGTTGTGATCCCCGACCCTCAGATAGCTCCGCTCACCCTTGAAGTTCTTATCCAGTGGATCCGTCCCGAGCACCACCGAAGCACTGATTTCATTGCCTTCCCCGAGCGTCGTCCATCTTTTGATGTACACGTAAGGATCGAGAATACAGTTCTTCCCGAGCACAACATCCTGCTCGATAATGCAAAAATCTCCGATCACGCAACCGGGTCCGACGACGGCTTCCGGATGGACTCGGGCAGTAGGGGCCACACACGCCCCCGGGTCTATGGGCATAAATAGATTATGCGTGTTCGTGAACTGGCTCAACGACTGGGTCTCACTTTTGAAGGCGACGGAGAGAAAACCATCTCGGGAGCGGCCGAGCTCGAAAGAGCTGGCACCGAAGATGTCGCCTTCGTCGGATCGAAGAAATTCTGGAAGCTCGCCGAAGCTTCAGCAGCCGGCTGCCTCATCGTCACCTTCGACTATCCATCGATGGATCGAACGATGATTCGAGCTGCCGAACCTCGTGCCGCCTTCGCTGGCAGCCTGATTCTCCTCTACCCCAAAGCCAACCCCCAGCCAGGCCTCGCCCCATCTGCGGCCATCGATCCCAGTGTCAGCCTTGGCGATCAAGTCTCCGTAGCGCCTCACACAACCATCGGCGCTGCCTCAACGCTGGGAGACCGCGTCCAGATCCACGCCGGTTGCTGCATCGGCCGCAACGTCAAGATCGGCAAGGACTCGGTGATCCATCCCCGCGTTACGATCTACGACGGCGTCGAAATAGGTGAGCGAGCGATCATCCATTCCGGCGCGGTCATCGGTGCCGACGGTTTTGGCTTCGTCCCCATGAACGGCGAATGGAAAAAGTTCCCTCAGGTGGGCGGAGTCAAGATCGGCAACGATGTTGAGATCGGTGCCAACTCCTGCATCGACCGCGCAGCCCTGGGCCTCACCCTCATCGGCAATGGAGTCAAGCTCGACAACATGGTTCACATCGCGCACAATTGCCAGA
>CAZZGS010000011.1:13543-21043 GCA_964653845.1 uncultured Bryobacter sp. | reverse complement strand
CCCCAGAGCAGCACTCGGAACCACCTTTAATCCGGCTTTCTCAAAATCCGGCACCGCTGTGTCCGAAACAACCACATCGGGCCGCAACGTTTGCAAAAGCGGCAAATGTCCTGCCGCCCCATCCTTCCAACGAACCACTAATTGTGCCATCACTTTATTCTATGGCTTGCAATTTATACCCCCTGCCGTGTTGAAATATTAAGATACAAGGGCGCTCAAACTTCTACATTGAAACTGAAGAATTTATCTAAGGAAGAATCCGAAATTTCCGGTTGGGAATACACTTCGAAGCAAGGCTTCTGGGACGAATACCAGAGTACGGACGGCCAACCTCGGCCTCACTGGAACCAATTTCGCCACACCCTGGAATCGATGGGCAGCAGCGAGTTTGACCGTCGCTGGCAAACCGCTCAGCAGATCATCCGCACCAACGCCATTACCTACAACGTCTATGGCGATGCCCGCGGTGCCGAACGCCTCTGGCCTCTCGATCCGATCCCTCTCATCCTGCCAGAAGACGAATGGGCTCATCTTGAAAAAGCCATCGCTCAGCGCGCCACCCTAATGAACGCAATCCTCAACGATTGCTACGGCCCACAGAATCTTCTCAAGCAACACCGCCTGCCGCCTGAGCTTCTCTTCGCCAATCCTAATTTCCTCCGCGCCTGCCACGGCATCCCGGTACCAGCCGATATGCGCCTCTCTTTTTATGCCGTAGACCTTGCTCGTTCTCAAAACGGCCAGTGGTGGGTCATCGCCGACCGCAGTCAAGTCCCCTCCGGCGCAGGCTACGCCCTTGAGAATCGAGTCGTCTCGGCACGGACGCTGCCCAGCTTTTTCAACCAGCATTCCATCCGCCCCCTCAACCACTTCTTTGCCGCTCGCCGCAACGGCCTCCTCAGCCTCGCCCCTGGCCACCGTCGCATGGTTATGCTTACCCCCGGGCCTTACAACGAAACATACTTCGAACACTCCTTCCTCGCCAAGACCTATGCAATACCGCTGGTCGAAGGGCCTGACCTCACTGTTCGAGACCAGCGTGTTTACCTCAAAACACTCGAAGGCCTTGAACCGGTCGACCTCATCCTCCGCCGCCAGGATGACAACTTCTGCGACCCCCTCGAACTTCGTGGCGACTCCCTGCTTGGAATCCCCGGCCTCCTCGGTGCAGTCCGCGCCGGCAATGTCGTCGTCGCCAACGCCCTTGGCAGCGGTCTGATCGAAACCCCCGCTCACAAGGCATTCCTGCCGGGCCTCTGCCGTCACCTCCTGGGAGAAGATCTTCTTCTTCCTTCCGTTGCGACTTGGTGGTGTGGCCAAGCAGCCGAACGCAATTTCGTCCTCGAAAACCTGCACAAGTTGATTCTCAAGCCCGCCTTCCCAAGCTTCGGCCTGAGCCCCGTCTTCGGTGCCGACCTCGACGCAAAAGGCCTCGCCGAACTCCGCAGCAAGATCAAGAGCCGCCCCGCCAACTACATCGCCCAAGAGATGGTCTCCCTCTCCACCTCGCCTGTCTGGACCGATGATGGCCTCTCTACCCGCCACATCATGGTGCGAGCTTTCGCCTCCTGGGACGGTCAGCAATACTCTGTCATGCCCGGCGGCCTCACCCGCGTTTCACAATCTCCAACCTCCCTCATCGTCACCATGCAGCAAGGCGGGGTCAGCAAAGATACATGGGTCCTTGGCCGTCTCGAGCAATCCCAATACGCCCGACTCGAGGTGCCGGAAGAAGATAGTCAACCTTCGCTCTCAAGCGACCTGCCCAGCCGCGTCGCCGACAACCTCTTCTGGCTTGGCCGCTATACCGAGCGAGTCGAATCCATGATTCGCACCTTTCGCACCGTGCTCCCGGTTCTTGCCGGCGAAGAAGACGCCCTCCACAACATTTCTCTCGACGCCGTCCTTCAAGTCCTGGTCGGATACACCTACCTGCCGAAGTCGGTCCTCATCGCACCCATCGGCGAACAGCTCCACCAGCTCGAAACCATGCTCACCGGCATGATCCACGACCCCGCTGGGATCTCCAGCCTCGGCTTCAACTTGAAGCAGATGCGCCACGCCGCCTGGCCGCTTAAAGAACGCCTCTCAGCCGACACTTGGCGCGTCCTCCAGCAAATCGAAATGGATGCTTCCCAATCCGCCCTGCCTTACCTCGGCAAACGCCCTGCCGCTCTCCAGCTTCATCTCGATCAAACCATTACTTCCCTCTCAGCCTTTGCTGGCTTGCTCTCGGACAGCACTACCCGCGGCCATGGCTGGCGCTTCCTCGAGATCGGCCGTCGCCTCGAACGCGGCCTCCAGATTATAGACTTGCTCCGCCACGGTATCAGCTCCAAATTGGATAACCTCGATCTGGTCTTGCAGATCGCCGACAGCTCGATCACCTATCGCTCCCGCTACCTGACTAATCTCCGCCTCAAGTACGTGCTCGACCTTCTGCTCTTCGACGAGACCAACCCACGCTCAGTCGCTTTCCAGCTAGTCTCTCTCGCCGAACTCTCCGAGAAACTGCCGAGTAAAGATGCAAACAAACCCTGGAGTCTCGCCCTGAAGCCACTATCGACCATCCGCCGATCAAGCTCAGATGAACTCGTCTACCCCAACTCCCTCGACAAGTTGCTCACTCTCCTTCGGGGCGATCTCTTCGATCTTTCAGAAGCGCTCACCGGTCGCTACCTAAGCCACGTTATGCCCTCAAGACTCGTCTCTGCCTAAGCCCATGATCTACCGCGCCACCCACACTACCCGTTACACATATGAAGGCCCGGTCTCACACTGCCTGAGCGAAGCAAGGCTCACGCCGCGCATCCTCTCCAATCAGCGCCTCCTCGACTGGAATCTGGCTGTCAGCCCCCGCCCCTCAAGCATCATTTCCCGCAAAGACTACTTCGGCAACGACGTCAGTTCCTTCGCCGTCCTCGAACCGCACGATCGCTTCACCGTCACAGCGACAAGCCTGATCGAAGTCCTGCCCAAACCGGGCTTCCTCCAATACTCGCCAGCCTGGGAAGCAGCTCGAGACACCATCGCGGACCTCATCGAAGAGAATGAATTCATTTGGGAGTCCCCATTTATCCCCTGGCTCGAAACAATTGAAGAATACGCCAAACCCGTCTTCACTGCGGGCCGTCCGCTGATCGATGCCGCGACTGCTTTGATGCAGAAGATCCACAGGGATTTCCGCTACAAGCCTCATTCAACCTCAATAGAAACCCCGCTTGCCGAAGTCATGGCTTCCCGCAAAGGCGTCTGTCAGGACTTCTCTCACATCATGATCGGTGCTCTCCGCGCTTATGGCCTCGCTGCCCGCTATGTCAGCGGCTACCTTCGTGGCGACGCCGATTTCCAGGGAGCGCAAGCCTCCCACGCCTGGGTCTCGGTCTTCGTCCCCAGCCTTGGCTGGATCGACTTCGACCCAACAAATAACATCATCCCCTCCACCGGCCACCTCACCATCGCCTGGGGCCGCGATTTCGGCGACGTCACCCCGGTTAAAGGGATCACCGTCGGAGGCGGAGAACACACGCTTGAAGTCGACGTTCGAGTCGTACCGATCCTTTCCAAGGAACCATAGAGTTAGCCATATCGTCGCTTGTGTAAATATAATTGTTATATTTTTTTTGTACCCGCAGATCTGAAGCCGCATACTTTGCCGTTAGCCCAAGTAGATTCCAAACTATGAAAAATCTATTTACCGTTGTTGCAATGCTTGGCCTGACTTTGATGTCCGCCAGCGCCCAGACTTCCCGCGTCCGAGTCGTACATGCCAGCTCTGATGCCCCTGCCGTCGACATTCTTGTCGACGGAAACGTAGCATTTCAGGGCCTTCGTTTCCGTGACTACACTAACTACACTCCGGTGCCATCCGGGATGCGTATGCTCGCAATCAATGTTGCTGGAACCACAACAACGGCTTTGCGTCTGCCCTTCACGCTGATGAACGGCGTCGACTATACTTTCTACGCATTTGGCAAGCTGAGCAACTCCACGTTGACCATCATCGGAACTGGTGACGATCTTGTCGCTCCGGCAATGGATTCGACAAAGGTCCGCGTCGTGCATGGTGCGTCTACTGCTCCTGTCGTCGATATCTTTGTCACTGCCCCTTTTGCAGCCTTACCGAACATGCCCCTGTTGATGGGCGTTCCTTTCACCGTAGCTTCGCATTATCTTACTGTTCCAGCAGGTGATTACCAAGCTCGTGTAACCCCTACTGGCACCAAGACAGTAGCTATCGATTCGCGCCGTCTTCGTCTCACCGGTGGCACGGTCCGCACGATTGTGGCTGTTGATGCAGTTGAAGGTGGATCCTTCGATTTGCTCGTTCTCAACGACGTAAACTAGTTTCCACTTCGAACTCAAAGTAGCCTTCGTTCTTTTCGAAGACCTCTTTGGTTCCGTTGACAGAGAAGTAAACCTTCCCCAAGCGCCGCTGCTGGACTAATGATCCAGCAGCGGCTTTGGGTTCTAGCAGGTTTAAAGTTGGTTGACTTGGATCGCCTTCGGGGCCATTGCATGAGTGGTTTCCTTTTGCTTCCACGTTCCAACATGCAGTGCCGCGTGCGTTAACGATCTTCACATCAGAAGCAGAATCGATGCTCAGCCCCCATTGCAGATGAGCTGGCACTCGCAGCTTGTAGCGGCCTTGCCCCAAGGCTTCCACGCTGCCCTTTTCCGGTGTGCAAAGCGTGCGATTTGGCAAACAGGCTTCGTCTGAAAACTGGATCGACGAAGAGACCATTGCGGCTTCTGGCCGAAAGCTCCAACTCAAAATATCGTGATTCTGGTAACCCTCCCCGGTAGCAGCGGTAAAGCCTACGAAGCCCTTGCCTTGCTTTCCTAAAACACTCTCCACATCCACTGCGGCGCTAAGAACGAGCTCTCCATCGACGAAGACATTGAGTTGGGGTCGCTGGTAGACGATCTTCGCTTCGTGCACCTTCCGGTCTTTTAGATTCACACCAGGCTCTGCGTTGATGGCGAGTCGTCTGGGTAGCCAGTAGCCATCGCCGTTAGTGAAAAGGCCGATCGAATTGCCCGACAAATCTTCTTCTTCGTTGTTCTTGAATGTGTCGAAGAAGATGGCCAGGCTGCGCGGGATAGCCTGCTTCTTGGGGTTGTTGGGGCCGCGGCCAAGCGAAAAACCTCCAGCCGCTCCCCGTCCGGCAACCGCATCGGTTCCGACAGTTTGAAGCACAAAAGCGAAGCCGTCGGCTCCGCCGTAAATGTTATCCGCCGGCTCGGTCAACTGGAATCGGAAGGTAGTCTCGAAGCCATTGCTCAAAGGCTGGGATTCTTTGGCCCATGCCCCACCTGTGTTGTATGTTTTGGGGCCCGTTAGTCTGAGTATTCCCGCATTGAATCGTGCGTCTTTGACCAGCTTCAGCGCGGACCAGAAGCTTTGTCCTTGAGCCAAGGCCAGAACGATAAAGAGACCGAGCAAAAGACGCTGCATTACTCCACAGTAACTTTAACGATCTCAAGACGGCGCTTGGGCGTCTCTCCGTCTACTTCTTCTTTCTCGAAAGCCTCCAATACCTCAAGACCTTCGATGACCTGGGCGAAGGCTGAGTATTGGCCGTCGAGGTGCGGAGAAGGGGCGAGGACGAAGAAGAATGAAGTGGTGGCGGAATCGGGGTGCTCGGTACGAGCCATCGAGAGGATGCCTCGTACATGCTTCACATCTTTGCTGAATTCACCTTTCACCGAATGCACCCAGCGATCGGCGATATGGGATTGGGAACCTTGGCGGTAGCCTTCACTGCCACCCTGCACTACGAAGCCTTTGGAGATGCGGTGGAAGCCTTGACCTGCATACCAGTTGGTCTCTGAGAGCTTCAGAAAGTTTCTCGCGTTTTCGAGAGCCCACTCGGGGTGAGTCTCAACTCGCACCACGCCCAGCGTCGTCTCGATGCGGACGGTTTTCTTAAGGCCGTCAGGGCCAACACCGAGGTAGGGTTCGGTCTTCTTCTTGTCGATCGAAGTCTTCAGAATCTTAAGCGGCTTCTCAGCCAGGCCGTCGGCTGAAGCTGGAATTTGAGAGATCTTTTCTAGCACTTCGAATCCTTCAGTGACGCGGCCAAAAGCGGAGTACTTTCCATCGAGGGCTGGCTGCGCGGCGAGACAGATAAAAAATTGGGCGCCCTCGCTGTCAGGAAGATTGGGGATGCTTACGCTTGAAACCACCCCGCGTTCATGCTTGAGGTCATTGAACTCGCTCTTCTGCAGGCGGAGGCCTCCAGTGCCAAAAAGGTTCTTTGGAGTTTTTGGGTCTTTGAGGAGCGGGTCTCCCCCCTGAACGAGGGCGTTAGCGTAAACACGGTGGAAGCCACTGCCTTCGTAATAGCCTTTCTTCACCAGATCGAGAAAAAAGGCTGCATGCTTTGGAGCTTTGTCTGGGGCGAGTTCAATGCGGAAATTGCCTGCTTCGGTCTGGAAGACAACTTCGATGTCCTGGGCGAGAGCCATCATCAAGGCGACTGTAAACATAGCTATCTCCAGATTACGCTTTGGACCACCGGGACTACCGCTTGTTTATGAACATCGTGATAAACTCGACCCGTCCCTAGAACTATGCGTATTTTTTTCATCCTCGCCACACTCGCGTGCAGTTTTGCCGCTGAGAACAAGAAACCCCAATTGCCCGCCCCTTTTGTTACCCCCTCGGCCACAAATCCGCCGAAGGTAGTGCCACAGCCGGATGGCCGGCAGCTCACCGTGCCCACCGGATTTACAGTCACCGAGTTTGCCTCGGGATTTACCAAGCCACGCATAATGCTTCAGCTCCCCGGTGGGGCTGTGCTGGTTACAGACAGCATTGCCAACGGCAGCATCATAGCCCTCACGGATAACGGCAAGACTCGCAAGCCTCTCATTACCGGGATGGCCCGCCCATTTGGCATGGCCTTCCATGATGGATACCTCTACGTCTCTGAAGATGAGGCGATTAAGCGCTTCAAGGTGGACGAGAAGGCACTGACTGTTGGCGCTGCCGAATCGCTGGTTTCGCTCAAGGGCTATACCAAGGGCCACTGGACTCGCTCGATTGCAATCGACTCCAAGGCCAGGAAGCTCTATGTTTCGGTTGGATCCGGTTCGAATGTCGATACTGGTGATCCAGCCAATCGCGCAGCGATCAATGTCTACAACATGGATGGCTCAAGCCCCGAAATTTTCGCCACTGGACTGCGTAACCCGGTATCGATCAAATTCAACCCGACTAGCAAGCAGCTATGGACAACCGTGCAAGAGCGCGACGGCCTTGGTGATGACCTTGTTCCCGACTTCTTTACTTCAGTGAAGAAGGATGCCTTCTACGGTTGGCCCTATGCCTACATCGGCCCGAACGAAGAGCCGCGCCACAAGGGTGAAGCGCCCGAGAAGGTAGCGAAGACCGTAGTGCCTGACGTGATACTGCCAGCACACGTCGCGGCGATGGACTTTATTTTCTACAGCGGGAAACTCTTTCCTGCCAAATACAAGAACGGTGCCTTTATC
>CAZZGS010000011.1:0-13533 GCA_964653845.1 uncultured Bryobacter sp. | reverse complement strand
TTTTTCAGTGGTCTTCATTCCGTTCAAGGGCGGAAAGCCTGCTGGCGCACCAGAGGACTTTCTCGGTGGCTGGATGATGGATGCCGGGCAGAAAGAAGTCTGGGGACGGCCTGTTGGGGTCGCTCAGTTGAACGACGGCAGTCTTTTGGTATCTGAAGACGGCAACAACAAGATTTGGCATATCTCCTACAAAAAGTGATATAAACTATAGTTAACTCTAAAGAGCTACCTATGGTTCAGAGCCTCAAAGGCAAATCACTAGCAGAAGTACATTCATCGGTCGGCGTCAAACACACGGGGTTTTGGCGCCGACTTCTTGCGTTTTCTGGCCCTGCATATCTAGTGAGTGTTGGCTACATGGACCCTGGCAACTGGGCGACGGACCTTGAAGGTGGAGCAAGATTCGGCTATCAACTGCTTTGGGTACTTATCATGTCGAACCTGATGGCGATGTTGCTGCAGACCTTGAGCGCGCGACTTGGATTGATTCGGGGGCGGGATCTGGCGCAGGCCTGCCGGGAATCTTACCCGCCAGTGGTGAACTATTCCCTTTGGATCCTTTGTGAATTAGCGATTGCGGCTTGTGATCTGGCCGAAATTTTGGGTGCGGCGATTGCGCTGAACCTGCTATTCAAGATGCCGTTGCTTTATGGCGTTTTAATTACGAGTTTCGATGCACTGGTGATCTTGTGGCTCACTCGTTACGGCATTCGATTTATCGAAGCAATTGTTCTGGTGCTGATTACAACCATTGGGGTATGCTTTGCGATTGAGATCTTTCTGGCGAAGCCGGATTTGGCCGAGATGGCGACCGGGTTGATACCAAAGCTGACGAGCGATAGCCTTTATGTGGCAATCGGGATTCTAGGGGCGACGGTTATGCCCCACAACCTTTATCTGCATTCGGCGCTGGTGCAGACACGGCGTATCGGAACCTCGGTAGAAGAAAAGCGCACTGCCTGCCGCTTTAATTTTTTGGATAGCGCGATTGCGCTGAACCTTGCCCTTTTTGTAAATGCAGGGATTTTGATTCTTGCGGCTAGTACTTTCTTCAAGCTTGGTAAAGAGGTGAGGGAGATCCAACAGGCGCATTTGTTGCTGGCTCCGCTGCTTGGGACAACAATGGCCAGTGTGCTTTTTGCCGTGGCGCTTTTGGCTAGCGGGCAGTCATCAACGATTACTGGCACGATGGCTGGACAGATCGTGATGGAAGGCTTTGTGAATCTGCGTATGCAACCCTGGCTGCGCCGATTGCTGACGCGGTTGCTGGCCATCATCCCTGCCATATTGACGATCCTGATAGCGGGCGAAGAAGCAACTTATCGATTGCTGATCCTGAGCCAGGTTGTGCTCAGCCTGCAGTTGCCGTTTGCCATTATTCCATTGATTCATTTCACTTCGGACAGGACGAAGATGGGTGAGTTTGCCAATGCAATGTGGGTCAAAGTGCTGGCCTGGCTGACGGCGGCGATCATCGTTGGACTCAACCTGAAGCTAGCCTGGCAGACTTTGAGCCCGCTCGGGCTCTGGGCGGTGGCGCTGATTGCACCAATTCTAGGCCTGCTGCTGTGGGTTACGGCTCAACCGTGGCTGCCCAAACCGGTCGCTGTGCCGCAAGTGGATACAATGCCGGTGCCAGAGATCCAGGCAATCGCACCACCCAGCTACAAGATAATTCTGCTTCCTCTCGATCATTCCGATCGCGATGCGACTGCGCTGGCCCATGCCAGTGCTCTGGCCCGCCAGCATGGCGCCAAGCTATTGCTGCTTCACGCGGAAGAAGGTGTGACCAGTCAAGTTTACGGCGAGTTGAGCGAAACGGCCGAGGTAGAAGAGGGCACGCTGTATTTGACCCGCATTGTCGCCAGACTGGCTGAACAAGGAATAGAGGCAGAAGTCAAGATCGTGCACCGGGAGAGCCCTCGCCAAGCCATCATCGAGGCCGCCCGGATCTTCAGCCCCGACCTGATCATTATGGGCGCTCATGGCCACTCCGGGATCAAGGATCTCATCTTTGGTTCAACGATCAACGCAGTGCGTCACGAAGTGGCCGCTCCAGTATTAATAGTCCGTTAGTACCAGTACAATTTTCTCGAAACCCTAGTAAGTAACCCCCATCCTATTGTAATTTCAGTATGTTACGGTTGAGATTCATTGGCGAAATCCTTCATTGGTTTTCGCGCAGAAGATGGAACTTGAGGTATCAATGCGAATCAGAATCTTTGTGGCCGCCGTTTTGGCCTTTTCGAGTAATATGTTTGCTAACGGAATTGGCCAGACAGCAATCCCTTGCCCGACAGCTTCGCTACAAACTTACTTGAACAACTATGGGCCCGGTATTTTCGGTGATAAATGCCAAATCGGTCAGCTAGTCTACGATAGCTTTCAATGGAGTGCCTTTAGTGTTATCGACAACGGTCCATTAACTGGTGTATTTAGCCAGCTTAGCACTGCGGACATTATGATCGAGCCTGTTGCCGCGCGTAATTCGTTTGACATCAAGCCGATATCCACAAAACCTGATCTGTTCAACTTAACTATCGGTGCGAACATGCGCGAGCGGTACTTTTTTGGCTACCGAGCAGATCCTCCTCCAATCATCGCCGGTGATGAACTCTTTCTGGATCCCCCTGTCGGTAAAGTCTACGCGAGCAAGTGGATCTGCACTGACCAGGAGTTTGCACCGGGCAATCCGGTAGGCCCCGGCTCGGTTGCATCGTATATCCCGGGACTTCAAAGAAGCCTGTACTCAGCTTCAACTTTTAAATGTGCCAATGGTAGCGACCCCGTCTACATCAAGGCGGATGGCGACCCCGCTACGCCAACTGTTTTGCCTCGCACGACTGTTTTCTTCGACAACCCCGCATTTAAGATTGACGTTCGCATTCTGCTTGACTATGAAGAAGGTACAGTCACTGGATTCGAGGGCACGGAAACTACTTCTTTCCTGGTAAGCGATGTTCCTGAACCGGCCACCAACATCATGATCGCGGGCGCACTTTTGGGACTCACCGCACTCTCCCGTTTCCGTCGTAAAGGCTAACCCTACCCTCGGTAGTGCTACATTCTTAAAGAAGACGCGGACTAGATCCGCGTTTTTTCTTGAGAGGAGCAAAAGCCGCAGGTGTCTGAATTTTCAAACCAAAATTTGAATTTGCACCAGCGTATTTTTGCGTTCTTGCTTGGATTGCTTTTTGTACTGAATCAGGCAGCAGCTTCATCAGAGACTGGCGATTTCGTCTTCAAGACCTACTCTCAGAAGGCGTATCTGGCATCACCTCAAAACTGGGCGGCGCTCGAGGATTCTCGCGGTGTCATGTACTTTGGCAACACCGACGGGCTTTTGGAATTCGATGGCATTACATGGCGAAAGATTCCTTTGCCCAATGCCAAAGCAGTCAGATCGCTCGCGTTAACGGATCAAGGCGTTGTATACGTTGGAGGCCAGAATGAAGCTGGCTACCTTGCACAAGATCGTTCCGGGGCCACCCGTTATGTTTCGATCCTGGACCGGATCGACCCCACTGAGCGAAAATTTGGGGATGTCTGGAGTATTGTCTCTACTCCCAGCGGTGTTTACTTCAGCACGACAGAGCGGCTGATTTTGTATAACCCAAACAGCGGGGTAAAGATTTGGAAAGCCAAGGGAAGGCTCCGCCGTGCGTTTCTGATTGAGAATGTCCTGCACGTTCAGGTATCAGGTGTGGGCCTGCACCGTTTGGAAGGGGAAGAACTCAAACTGGCACCAGGCGGAGAGGTTTTTCTAAAGCTGGATCCGAGGGGAGCTTTTCAGACCAACGAGGGCGTAACGATTGCGAGCAGCAAGGAGTTTTTTCGTAAGACAGCCAAGGGCTTTGAAGCTCAAGCTTTGCCGGTAGCCAGGAAAGCGCAAGAAGTATCGATCTATTCCATGGCACAGATTGCGCCAAATCTGATTGCGTTTGGAAGTACTCGTGGGGGAATGATCCTTGCCGATTCGGCGGGGAATGAATTGCGCCAGTACAACTCAAAATCGGGACTCCCGAGTGACTATATTACTGGCATCACAATCGACCGGCAAGGCGGTGTGTGGCTGGCCACCTTCAATGGCTTGATCCGGTTTGTGCCGAGACTTACCTATTTCGGTGAATCGAGCGGCTTGAGGGGAGCGCTGACCAGTCTGGCACGGTGGAAAGACTCGCTTTATGCCGGAACTACCAGCGGACTTTTTCGCCTGAAAGCCTCCCCGGATATGCAAGCCCCGACGTTTGAACCGGTGAGCGGTATTGAAGATGCGGTGTGGTCGCTGAGTGCCAAAGAGAAGTCACTCTGGGTTGGGTCAGCCCGAGGGCTGTTTGAGTACAACGGGAAGAGCCTGGAGACCCGCAGCGCAGCTCCAGACGTGGTTTATGAAGTATCATTCGCACGTCAGGCGGCGGAAACTCTGTTCACAGCCATGAGGTCTCTTGCACAGATCCTGAAGTTTGACGGCAAGGCGTGGAATAAAGTGGGCGAGATCCCGATTGCAGGAGAAGAATTCCGGTCAATTGCCGATGATGATAAGGGGATTCTATGGGCCACCACGCGTACCTCGATCGTGAGAGCAGATATGAGTTCAACGCCGGCAAAGATAAGGAATTTCACCCAGCAGAACGGCCTTCCTTCTGGATGGAAGAACGTATTTCGGGTAGGCGGCAGGTTGCTATTTGCAACCGAGAAAGGGCTGGTGAAGTTCGACCCGGCCGGGCAGCGCTTTGTACCTGATGAAAGCCTTGGGCAACGATTTTCAAATGGCACTATGGGGATCCTGCTGTTGAAGGAAGATGTGCGCAATGGCAATGTGTGGATGAGCGGTGCGGGTTATCACGGCGTATTGACCAAGCCCGGGCAGAAGGATTCTGAGTGGCGACCGATGCCATTCGTAAGCGCCGGGTTTGAAGATCTGTGGGTGATTCATCCAGATAGGGACGGAGTGGTGTGGGGAGCCGGCAGCGATGGCCGGCTGGGACGGCTGGACCCGGCATTGCAGAGCACGGGTCAGAAGCCGTATCAAGTATTGGTGCGGCGCCTGCTGACATCAGACACTCGTCAGGTGATTTTCGAAGGCGCCCCGACAAAACCAGTTTCCATTGCGCCGGAGCAGAACAATTTGCGCGTTGAGTTTGCGGCTCCGTTTTTCGATGCGCCAGAACGAGTGGAATATCAGGTAACCCTCGATCAGGCTTTGAACGACTCCACGCCATGGTCTACAGAAGCGTGGAAGGATCTAAGCAACCTTTGGGAGGGCTCGTACAAATTACGGGTACGGGCCCGTAATCCTTATGGAATGGTGAGCCCGGAAGCTTCGGTTGAGCTGCGGATCTTTCCGCCCTGGTATCGCACCTGGTGGGCTTATGCGATCTATTGCGCAATAGTGGGCGGGCTGATCTGGGGAGTCTTTCGTTGGAGATTGCAGAACTTGCGTGAATCCAATCGCCGGCTGGAGCAGATTGTAGAAGAGCGGACTACCGAGATCCGCGAGCAGCGTGACCAGATTGCCGATCAGGAGAAGAAGACCGAAGCCCTGCTGCTCAATATATTGCCCGCGCCAGTTGCTGAAGAATTGCGAACCAAGGGCTCTGTGTCACCGATGCATTTTGATGACGTGACAGTTTGCTTCACGGACTTTGTCGGTTTTACGATTTCGAGCGAGACGATGTCGTCGGCAGACCTTGTGGCGAAACTGGATGAATACTTTACCGAGTTTGACAAGATCATCACCGCCTACGGGCTGGAGAAGCTGAAGACGATCGGCGACTCTTACATGTTTGTATCGGGGCTGCCGACGGTGTCAGAGGATCATGCACATCTTGCGGTTCGTGCGGCGCTGGACATCGTGGCGAAGGCGCAGGAGTTGGGCGAGAAGAACGTAGGCTTAAACTGGCGGCTGCGGGTCGGGTTGCACTCGGGACCAGTTGTGGCTGGGGTTGTGGGCCTCAAGAAGTTTGCGTTTGATATCTGGGGCGATACGGTGAACCTGGCTTCACGTATGGAATCGAGCGGAGCGCCCAATCGCGTGAATCTGTCGGAGAAGACGTACCTGAAGGTGTCCAACAAGATCAATTGTGAGCCCCGGGGTCTGGTCAAAACCAAAGACGGCAGAGACCTGCCAATGTACTTCGCCAACCACTAAAGAATAACGCTTGCACCTTCGCGGGCAATGATCACCTGATCGAAGTGTTGCCTTGCTGCGTCGAGGACACCTCGCATGAATTCGTCGGTATGCGAAGGATCGTGGTGAGCAAGAACGAGCTGCTTGACGCCAGCGTCTTTGGCAACCTTGACGCCCTCAAGCCAGGTGCTGTGCCCCCAGCCTTTTTTGGCATCATACTCTTCAGGGGTGAATTGCGCATCGTATACGAGGACATCGGCACCCTCTGCATGAGTGCGAATGACATGATCGAGAGAGGGGTCGCCGTGTTCGTGGTCGCAGGCATGAACAATGACTGCACCGTTGGATTCCAGTCGGTAGCCTGTAGCTCCCTGCGGGTGATTCAGAGGGAATGGATAAACCTTGAGGCCACCGTTGCAGAGAGTGTGGCTTGGAGCGCCCGCAAGTGTACAGAAATCGCGCTTGGCCGCAAGCAGATCGAAGCCAACAGGGAAATAGGGGTGGGTCATCTGGCCTTCGAGGATATTTCTAACTTCGGAGGCGGCCTTGGTGGTGTGGAAGCGGACGTGGTTGGCAGGATTATAGAGTGGGGCAAAAAAAGGAATTCCCTGTATGTGGTCCCAATGGAAGTGGGTCATAAGGATATCAATGTCGATACTTTGGCCTGCTGCGCGGTGGATCAGATCGAGGCCCAGTTTTCTTGCGCCAGTTCCACCATCGATCAGAACGACTTCGCCATTGCCCAGGCGCAACTCAAGACAAGTAGTGTTACCACCAAAGCCAAGGTTCTCCGGAGCAGGCGTCGGAATCGACCCCCGCACCCCCCAGAATTTCAGCTCCATGCGGAGTAGTCCTCTTTCTTGGTCCGACATCAATCTTTCGATTGTAATGGAGAATGAATTTCCACGCCGGACCTCGCTACAATATTTAGACCATGCAAGGCGATCACATCTCTCGCGTCATCTTCGACTATGCTTCCCGGATTGGAGACGCCCGCGAGACTGGGGCGAATCTGCAATTGAATGCCGATATGGCGCGGAGTCTGGTTGGAGCGGACCGTTGCAGCATTTGGCTGATCGACCGGAAGGCGAATGAACTTTGGACGAAGGTGGCGCATGGGGTGGATGAATTGCGGATTCCGATGGGCCAGGGGCTAGTTGGTGCGTCGATTGCCACAAACGAAACAATCGTGGTGAACGATACTTCACAGGATCCCCGCTTTCTGAATCCGGCTGGGGCTTATCAGACCGTTTCGGTGCTAGTGATCCCGTTGCGATCCTCAGACGGGTCTGTGATTGGGGCATTGCAGGCACTGAACAAGCCGGGTGGCTTTGGCAAGGAGGATGTGGATTTGTTGGCTCTGGCGGCTAACTATTCTGCGTCTGCGATTGAGAACCAAAGGTTGCGACTGGAGGCAGAGTCTGCGCGGCTGATGATGCGCGAGCTTGAAATTGCGCGCGATGTGCAGCAGCGACTCTTTCCAGAGACCAATCCGCAATATCCTACGCTCGATTGCACGGCGAGTTGCCGGGCGGCGAAGTCGGTTGGCGGGGACTATTACGACTTCATCCCGATGTCTGATGGAGGATTATTTTTTACGCTTGGAGATGTATCGGGCAAAGGGATTGCGGCGGCAGTGTTGATGGCGAGTATTCAGGCCTCGATCCGTTCACAGGTAATGACGCCGCCAACTTCGCTCGCACAGTTGATGGGGTCATTTAATCTGGCAGTTGCATCGTTTTCCCGCTCAGAGCGATACTCGACGCTGTTCTGCGGCTACTTCGACCCAACCCATCGCAAGCTGACTTATGTCAATGCCGGACAGGTAGAGCCGATGTTGTTGCGCGCTTCAACGGGTAAAGTGGAGCGGCTGACTACGGGTGGGCCTCCTGTGGGGCTCTTGTCATTCTCGACTTACTCACAGGAAGAAGTTCCTTTTGAAGCTGGCGATATTCTGCTTTGCTACTCCGATGGGATCAGTGAATCCACAAACATGGCAGACGAGATGTGGGACGACGTCGAAGTGAGGCATTTGCTGGAGGCATCGGGTGGGCTGAAGGCGGTTGAGATTCAGAAAATCATCATTGACGCAGCCGACGCATTTGCCGGCGAGGCAGAGCAGGCTGACGATTTGACTGTAATGGTGATTCGAGGCATTTGATTCACTACTCGGGTGGAGGGCTGGCCCCCGCAATCAGTCCGATTGCTGTTGAGACTATTGCTTCGCCGCTGCCTGACACCACGCGGGCGCTGATCACTTCGTAGGTGCCTTCGGGGTAGGCTTTCCTATTGGGTATATAGCCGAGGGCGGCATTGGTTTGGGTTGCGATGATGGCCCACTTCGCCTTTGCCTTTTGCTTGATGTCGAGACCTAACTCGACGAAGATTTCTCCTGGCAGGCCTATCCAGACCAGATCCTGGCCCATGCGCAGCAGCTGGATTTCTGCATCATAAAACTTGCCGCCTCTAGCATCGTTTTCGAGGATGCGGGCGGCTTTGGCGAGCACGAGAGTGGCTGTGCTTTTGGTGCGGGCTTCGGTGGCGGCAGCGACTTCGTCTTTGGTTGCTTTGACTGCTTCGAGCTGGAGTGTGGCGCTTTGGCCACTGAGCCTGGTATCGCCGACGGGGGTGGCTTCATCGATCGACCTGAGCACGGCGGCGGCAAGAATCGTGCCAATGCGGGCGGCTTCTGTGTGGCCTTTTTGAGGGCGTTTGGATGATGTGTCAATGTGGTTGATGTTACCTGAACAGCCCATCGTAAATACCGTAACGAGTTGGCGGCCACGTGCGATTTTAAGGGCCTCGCTGAGGGCATAAACGTAGTCGGCTGAGTACTCAAGGCCGCCAACGGTGTCGAGATGCATGGCGTAGTTCACGTAGACAGCAATGGGCTGGCCGTCTTCACCTTCGACGTAGACGATCGGGACGGCTGGATCGATTGGCCCTGTCGGCTTGACGATGTCTGGGTTGAGCTTGCCGGGGTTCCAGGCGACAGTGCCGTCTTTCATGAAGAAGCGGCGATTGAAGGGGAGTGCAGGTTCTTGCCCGATCGTGGCTCGGACTGTGGCCGGGCGCAGGAGCTTGACGGCGCTGGCGACGCTTTGGGCGATCTGGTTAGGGAGTGTTTCGGCATAGCCGGTGGCGATTCGTTTCATCTCGCCCTCAAGCTGGTATCGAGACCAGCCGCTGAGGAGTACCGGGGCGGTGTGAGCATGGGTGGCACTTACCATCACATGACTCTTGGGGATGCCCGTTTGAGATTCGATCAGGCGGCGTGCTTCGGTGGCGATGCCTGCAGGCATGCTGGTGAGGTCGCAACTTACCAGGGCAATACTTACGCCGTCGTTTTCAAAGACCAAGGCTCGGGCGAGGAGTGGATCGTGGGTGGCGGTGGCAGAGCGATTGAAGAAGTAGCCGGACATGGCCGCGCCTGCCGGGGGAGTGATGTCGACCGCGGATGCGCCGGCCCTTATCGCGGCCGCTGCATTCAGCGCTACAATTCCTAAAACAGCAATGAGAATCATCATTCAAACTATAGCCGCAGTTTGCTTTT
Organism: uncultured Bryobacter sp.; assembly: GCA_964653845.1. GTDB lineage: Bacteria > Acidobacteriota > Terriglobia > Bryobacterales > Bryobacteraceae > Bryobacter. Next base: position 3,850 of record CAZZGS010000011.1, on the reverse strand, counting down.
CCGGGAGCTTCGTTTTTGGCGCCGATGCCGTGCAGGATTACGTGAAGGCGCACGAGCAGGCCATTCTGAAAGAGTTTGCGGGGCTGGTTTCGATTCCGAATGTTTCGTCTGACCTGCCGAATGTGCGGCGCAATGCAGTGGCGATTCAGAAGATGTTTGAGCAGCGTGGTGTGCCGACTCGGTTACTGGTGCTCAATGACTACGCACCCATTGTTTTTGGAGAGATTCTGACGCCTGGGGCCAAGCGCACGGTGAACTTCTATGCGCACTACGACGGCATGCCGGTGAATGCCAGCGAGTGGGTCAACAATCAGCCCTTTTCGCCTGAGTTGCGCGATGGTGCTAGCAAGGTGTTGCCTCTCGAGCAGGCGAGGTATGACGGGGACTGGCGGCTTTATGGGCGAGCTTCAGCTGACGACAAGGCTCCTATTATGGCGATGGCGATTGCCCTGGACGCGATCAAAGCATTGGGGCTCAAGCACCAGTCGAATATCCGGTTCTTCTTTGAGGGAGAAGAAGAGGCTGGCTCCACGCATCTGACCGAATATTTGAACGCGCATAAGCATTTGGTGAAGGGAGATCTGTGGTTGATCTGCGATGGGCCGGTGCATCAAAACCGGCAGCAGTCTGTTGTATTTGGTGTGCGCGGAGTTACGCAACTCGATCTAACTATCTATGGGCCCAAGAAGGGTTTGCACTCGGGACATTACGGGGGTTGGGTGCCGAACCCGGCGCAGCGGTTGGCGCGACTGATCGCGGGATTCAGCGACGGTGAGGGGCATGTGTTGATCAAGGATTTCTACAAGGGGGTTATTCCGTTTAATGCGGCCGAGATGGCAGCGATTCAGAAGATTCCCGCCGTGGAGGAGATGCTAAAGGCGGAGTTGGGGATTTCTGAGACCGAGGGTGACGGTAAGCGACTCTTTGAGACTTACTCGCTGCCGACGCTGAACCTGCGCGGGATACAGGCGGCCAATGTTGGAAAAATGGCAACTAATGTATTACCGGCAGAAGCCAATGCGACGCTCGATATTCGTCTGGTGAAAGGGCTGCACTGGCAGACGCAACTGGACCGTGTGAAGGCTCATATTGCGGCACAAGGTTATCTGGTGCTGGATCGTGCGCCAACCGATGAGGAGCGGCGAAAGCACGCCAAGATTGCGCGGATGACTGCTCGCGAGGGTTATAACTCGGTGCGGACGCCGCTGAATCTGCCCATTGCGCAAGAGGTAGTGAAACTGGTGGAATCGGTGTCCGGGCCGGTGGTACAGATTCCTTCGCATGGAGGAAGTGTGCCGCTGGCGATGTTTGAAGAAGTAACACGGATGCCGCTGATCATGGTGCCGATTGTGAATCACGACAACAATCAACATGCGCCGAATGAGAATCTGCGCTTGCAGAATCTGTGGGACGGCATCCGCGTAATGACGACTTTACTCAGCCGCCTCTAATTGTGTTTACTTAGCCGAGACCTTCAGTATGCGGCCGCTGAGTTCAAGGATGAAGAGTTCTTCGCTTGCAGCATCGAAGGCCATGCTGACGGGGGCGCGGAGATCGCTGGCAACGACAGTGGGCTCTGGGGATTCAAAGCGCAGCAGTCGGCCAAGGCCGGCAGGTGTGGCGCTCTGGGTGAGGCTGAATTCGAGAGCGAAGAATTGGGCTCGTTGGCCGCTGCGTTCGCGCCAGAGGATGTCTGTCGCAGAGGTGAGGCCCCCGATGAATGGCTCTGAGGTTCTGGTGGCAGGGTTAACGGCCAGGATTCGGGCGGAGTTGCGTGGGAAGGGGAAGCCGCTCAGGAAACTGATCAGAAGCTGGTCGCCGTAGACGCGGATGCCAGTTGGGACGGCTTCGATTGTGGGTGGGCCAATTGGCGTTGGATTGGGGGTATTGCCGAAGCGCATGATTCGTTGCGATCTGCCCGTTGCGAGGTCAATGCGGCTGAGAGAGTTCTGGGATGCGTCGATCATCCATAACGCTGTACCGTCGGCGGAAAAGGCAAGGCCCCAAGGGTTGGAAAAGCGATAGCCGTTGCCTTCGGGGACTGCGACCGGGAAGCTGGTGAGGATGCGGATGGTCGCTTTGGCACCGATTGTGTCGTCGAGTTCGACTTCGCCGCCGTCGGCGAGGGTGGCTTGGTTAGCGGTGGTCATTCGGAAAGTGCCACCGATCTGGTCGATATCCAAACTGAATCTGATTTCGAGCAGGGAGACGAAGATCGGCGATGAAACGCCAGCAGGGTTGTGGATGGATGCGCCGGTAGCGTTGCGTCGCTCGCTATCGCCTGCGCCGATAGTGAAGTAGAGCGTACGCTCGCGTAATGCCATAGCACTGGGTCCAGCGCCGCCGCCGACAACTTCCGTACCAGAGGGTAGGCCTTCAATGAGACTTCTGCGGGTGCCACTTCGGGTTACGAACGAGAGCCGGCCGAGGTTGGGTTGGGTATTGGTTTCTGTAACAAGGAAATTTCCTCGTGAGGTGAGGAGTAGCTTTTGCGGACCCTGAAGGCCGGTGGCCACTACTTCCATTTGCCCCCAAAGTGACAACGAAGCGAGAGTCATGAGACTGAGTCGTAGGTATGCCGGTGTCATGTGTTGGACTTTAATCGAGAAACCTGAAAGAAATCCCTCTCTTCTCCATCGGATCCACATCAGCTCGCAAGCTTAACAAAATAGGTGTGTTACTTCGATGTATCAGTCGTGGTAGTCTGTGTTCACTTGAAAGAGTGAGGCTATGAGCACACAACCGGGTTCGCGACCGCGGGTAAGTTTTGGGCCCTTCGAATACGACCCCAATTCGGGGGAGTTGCGAAAGCACCGTTCGGTTTTGCGATTGCAGGGCCAGCCGCTGCGGATTTTATCGATCCTGATCGAGCAGCCTGGAGAGTTGGTTGGGCGCCTGGAATTACAGCGCCAATTGTGGCCGGGAGTGGCAAGCGGGGACTTTGACCACGGCCTGAATGCAGCAGTGAATAAGCTGCGGCAGACGCTCAATGACTCCGCCGATCAGCCTCGTTACATCGAAACCTTGCCAGGCCAGGGTTACCGGTTTATCGCTCCGCTACAGACAACGCCGACGCGTAGCAATCTGGAGGTGATGCCTTCGCCGCCGAGTCAGGCTGTGCACGTGAGTCGAGTCCCCTTTTATGTCGCCGCTGGGGTGGCTGCACTAGCGTTGGCGGTTTGGGTGGGCTGGAAGTTGCAGGTGCCCGTGGCGATGCAGCCGATGCAGTTTACGATTTCGCCGCCGGCTGGATTCTTTCTTGAAGCGGCAGGGCCGCGGCAATCGTTCGCACTATCGCCAGACGGGAATGCGATCGTGTTTTCGGCCATGGACAAGAGCGGGCATTTTCAGTTGTTTATACGGCAGTTCCATCAGCTTGAGTCGCAAGCGATTCCTGAGAGTAGAGATGCGCGGGCGGTGTTCTGGTCTCCAGATGGGTCGTCGGTCTATTTCACTTCTTTCGGGAAGATGAGGAGGCTAAAACCCGGGAGTCCGGCTAGTGTCGTGATTGCCGATTCCCTTGCCATGCTCACGACCGGCCTTCCCTTTTCGGGCAATCGTTTGCTGGTTGCTAATAACCAGAGGTCGGCCTTTGTGCTGCCGAGTGGAACCAGACTGCAGCCAATTGAACGACATTACGCTTGGCCGACTGCCTTACCCGATGAGAAGTACTTTCTCGCTTACCGCCACGATCCGAAAGCGTTTCGCCGTGTAGGGTTGATGGTTTCTTTTGACGGGCAGTCTCCCGAAATTCCTTTGGGAGAGTTTACATCGCGCATTGCTTATACGCAGTCTCTGGCCAATCCTTCGAGCGGGTACCTGGTGTCGGTTAATTCAGGAACGCTGGTAG
>CAZZGS010000010.1:0-21872 GCA_964653845.1 uncultured Bryobacter sp. | reverse complement strand
GCATTACGGGATTGCGGGTGTGACCGGGCCGGAGTTTCGACGGGTGGAATTGACGGGGAACCAGCGTGGCGGAATTCTGACTCAGGCGAGTGTGTTGACTGTTTCGAGTTATCCGACGCGGACATCGCCGGTGATTCGCGGTAAGTATATTTTGCAGAATGTGTTTGGTGCGCCTCCGCCGCCTCCTCCTCCCGATGTGCCGACGCTCGACGAGGAACAAGTGGGCAGTTCTGGATCGTTGCGGCAGCAACTTGAGAAGCACAGGTCAAGTGCGTTGTGCGCGAGTTGTCACAACCGGATGGACACGCTTGGGTTTGCGTTGGAGAATTACGATGGCACGGGGAAATGGCGCGATCTTGATGGCAAGTTTGCGATTGAGCCGGCAGGGACGCTGCCGAACGGGAAGGCTTTTCAGAACCCGTCGGAATTGCGGCAAGTGCTGGCGGCAGACATGGGCGAGTTTGCCCATAATCTGGTAGAGAAGATGATGACCTATGCACTGGGCCGTGGGCTTGAGCGGTATGACCGGCGGACGGTGCAGGGTGTACAGGATAAGCTGGCAGCGGATCAGTATCGCTTTCAGACTTTGATTTTTGAAGTGGTTCGCAGTTTACCTTTTCAGACAAAACGGGCAGAATATTCCAAGCAGGAGTTGGCAAAGAAATGATGACTCGGAAAGCATTATCGAGACGCACGATGTTGCGTGGAGTAGGCGCAGCGATTGCCTTGCCTGCTATGGACGCGATGGCACCGGCCTTTGCCTCGAGTCAATTGCCTGGGCCGAAGCCCGTGCGCATGGCCTTTGTGTATGTGCCCAACGGCATCGATATGCGCAACTGGACCCCTGCCAATGAAGGGGCCTTGCCGGCGGAGTTGCCTCGTATTTTGAAGCCGCTTGAGGCTCATAAAAAAGACATCACGATCCTGTCGAATCTGACGCATAACGGCGGCAGGGCTTTGCTGGATGGAGCGGGCGATCATGGACGTTGCTGCGGTGGCTACCTGAGCGGTGTGCAGCCACGCAAGAGCTTTGTCGATATCAAGGCCGGCGTTTCGATGGACCAGATTGTGGCCAATGCGATTGGGAGCCAGACGCGGTTTCCGAGTCTTGAGGTGGGTCTTGAAGATGCGCGACAGGCTGGAGATTGCGACTCTGGTTACTCTTGCGCTTATACGAATAATCTTGCGTGGCGGAGTGAGACGCAGGCCCTGCCGCCGATCCTTGACCCGCGCGCTTTGTTTGAGCGGCTGTTTGGGACTGGCGCGGAGTTGAGCCCTGAGGCAAAGGCCCGGCAGGCGAAGTATCGCCGTTCGATTCTTGATTTTGTGATGGGTGATACACGGAAGCTCGAAGCAAATCTGGGGCCGACAGATCGTCGCAAACTCGATGAGTATCTGTCTTCGATTCGTTCGATTGAACAGCAACTGGAGCGGGCCGAGAAGGATAACTCGCAGATCAATCCAGGGATGGATAAACCCTATGGTGTGCCGGCCGATTTTGCCGAACACTTCAAGCTGATGACCGACATGATCACGGTGGCCTTTCAGGCGGATCTGTCGCGTGTGGTGACTTTCCTGGTGACTCGTGAGGGCACGTCGCGGCCTTATCGTGAGATCGGGATTGCCGATGGACACCATCCGCTGACGCACCACATGAACAAGCCGGAACTGCTTGAGAAGGTGACGCAGATCAACACGTACCACGTGCAGCAGTTTGCGGGCTGGATCGAGAAGCTGAAGAGTGCCAAAGAAGGCGACTCGAACTTGCTTGAGAATTCGATGATCGTATATGGAGCTGGCTTGTCCGATGGCAATCGCCATACGCATGAGGATCTGCCTACGCTGATCGCCGGCAACGGTGGCGGGTATATCAAGTCGGGTCGTCGAGTGGTGGCAAGGCGTGAGACGCCGATGTCAAATCTCTTCCTGACGATGATGGACCGGATGGGTGTGCAGGTGGATCACTTTGGTGATGCCACGGGACGCCTGGCTGGGCTTGATCTGGCTTAAGAGACCATGCAAGCACCTGGAGCGATGCGGCCGCCGGTGGGCGTTCATTTCGATGCGGCCTTTGGCGATAACCTCGATGACCTGCTGGCCCTGAGCCTGCTTTATTCACTCGATAATCGAAATGAATGCCGGGTGATCGGCATGACTACGTCCAAGGACAATCTGGAGTCGGCTGGCTTGTATGAGGTTTACCAGAAATTGTATGGGGGCAGGCCGACGGCGATTGGGATGGAGACGGGTAAGGTGCGATCGGCGACTGGGATGGTGTTGAAAGCTGCGGCTGAGGGGCAAGCTACAACAGTGAAGTCGGTGCTCGATACAGCGGAGCCGAATGGATTGATTCGAAATCTATTGACGGCCAATCATGATGGCAATGCGGTGATCATCTGTACCGGGCCAACGGACAATCTGCGCGACCTGATGAAGCTGCAGACGGCGCGGCCAGTGGTGGCGGCCAAGGTGAGGACTCTTTATCTGGTAGGGGACGAGGCCAAGCCTGTAGCGGATTGGCCGACCCCGGTTGTAACGGTGCCGGTGCCGACAGGATTGAGTTATGTCGCAAAGGCAGCAGACTTCGGTTGGAATGAAAAGCACCCGGCGGCGCAAGTATTAGCTTTGATGCCGGATGCGAAATTAAACCGGGCAGCGATGGCTGCGGTGCTGCAGGCAGTGCGTGGAAAAGATTTTGTAGTGACCGATGCGGTGCTGGCGGAACTGGTGGCGGCCAAGCCGATTCCAAGGCAGCGGATGAGAGGATTCGGCGTCTGATGATTCTACGTAGAGAGATGTTGGCGGCATTTACAGCGTCCCTTTTCGCACAACAGCCAGAGGTGGTTTGGAAGAATGCCCGTGATTTGACGATTGAAGGCCAAGGCTGGACTGAGACCAAGTCGGCCTGGGATCGTCTACCTTCCAAGGCCGAAGCGCTGGTGCGGAAAGAAGTGTGGGATCTAAGCAGGCATGGGTCTGGGATTCAGGTACGGTTTCGGACGAATGCTACAGCGATTCATGCACGTTGGACGCTGGGCGGGAAAACTTTGGCGATGCCAAATACTGCAGGTATGGCGCATAGCGGGCTTGACCTGTATGTGCGGGACAATGCCGGCAAGTTGCGGTGGCTCGGGTTTGGAGCTCCGCAAAAGGCTGAGCTGAGCGAGGCTGTGCTGATCAAAGATATTCCGGCTGGGTGGCGGGATTATGTGTTGTATCTGCCGCTGTTCAATTCTGTGCAATCGCTGGAGATTGGGGTAGCGCGGGCGAGTGAAATCGCTGCTGCAACCAAGCGTACCGAGTTGCCGATTGTGTTTTATGGGACTTCAATCACGCATGCGGCGGGTGCGTCAAGAGCAGGAATGTCGCATGTGTCGATCCTGGGCCGACGATTTGACCGGCCAGTGATCAATCTGGGTTTCGGGGGGAATGGGCGGATGGAGATTGAAGTGGCCCGGCTGTTGACCGAGTTACCTGCGGCTGTCTATGTGATCGACTGTCTGCCTAACATTGTGGCAGCGCAGGTGACCGAGCGAACCGAGCCGCTGGTGAAGGAATTGAAGAGGGTCCACCCGGAAACCCCAATACTGCTGGTGGAAGACCGGACTTACCAGGATGCGTTTTTGGTGGAGACCAAGCGCAAGCGGAATCTGGATAGCCGGGTGGCGTTCAAGGCTGCGTATGAGCGGTTGCGGAAAGAAAAAGTGAAGGGTCTGTACTATCTTGAGGGGGAGGGGTTACTTGGCCAGGACGGCGAGGGGACCATCGATAGCTCGCACCCGACCGACCTTGGCTATATGCGGCAGGCGGATGCGTTTGAGAAGGTGTTGCGGAAGATTGTGAAGCCAGCTAAGCGTTGATCGCTGGCAGGTAGATTCGGAATTCAGTGCCGGCGCCAGGTTCGCTGTCGAATCTGATCCAGCCCTCATTTTGTTGCACGATGCCGTAGACGGTGGAGAGCCCAAGACCACTGCCCTGCCCTTCAGGCTTGGTGGTGAAGAAGGGTTCAAAGAGATGCGCCTGAATCGAATCACTCATGCCGATACCGGTATCTGCAACGGTGAGCTGAAGGTAGGCTCCGGCATTGCGTCCCAGGCTGTAATCAGGATGTGTCGAATCTATTTTGACCACAGCGGAGGTGATCGTGATTTGGCCTTGTCTCGTGATTGCATCTCTTGCATTAGTCACGAGATTGAAGAGAATTTGCTGACCCTGGTGGAGGTCGAGTCTGACTGCTGCAGCTGTGTGCGACACGATTTGAAGTTGAATCGCCGGGGTGAGAAGACTGCGAAGCGGCGGCTCCAGATTCAATACAAACTGAGACCAAATCAGGGGTTGAGGATGGTTGGGATATTGCCCTGCGATAGAGAGAAGCTGCTGGGTAAGGGCAACGGCCTTTGAGGCGGCGACTTCGATTGCTTCGAGCCGGGGTCGGTCTGCGTTTGGAGCGTTGAGAGCCTGGTGTATCTGAGCCTGGATGTCAGCGAGCAGGGAGTTGAAATCGTTTGCGAGACCAGCAGCGAGTTGAGCGATAGCATTGAGTTTTTGGGTTTCTCGGAGTTCCGATTCCACAGCAATACGCCTGGTGACATCTGTAATTAGCGCCATGCGGGCTGGCACTCCGAAGAAGTCGAATTCCTGTGTTCGTACCTCTACGTGTATGAGCTTGGTTGCCTTGGAGAAGTGGCGCCAAATGGTGAGGCCTTCGTGTTCACGATCCGCACTGAGTACGGAAGCCCGAAGCAGGGGGACGTCTTCTGGGGGCCGAATCTCAGTGAGATCCATGGAGAGGAATTCTTCGCGCGAATAGCCGTAGAGGCGGATCGCCATTTCGTTTACGGCGAGAAAGCGAAGAGATTCCCGGTGGAAGACCCACATTGGATGAGGATTGCGATTGAAAATCTGCTCGTACATGTGGACATCCTGCATGGCACCGACCAGGCGAAGGGGATGGCCTTCGGAATTCTTGAGAACGAAGCCTTTGTCAATGACGACGCGGTAGGATCCATCGGCGCAGCGAAAGCGGTAGGTGCTGGAGAAGAGGCCATCATTGCCACGAATAGCGGCATCGAGGGAAGCAAGTGAGGCTTCTTTGTCTGAGGGGTGAATGCGATTGGCCCACCACTCAAGGCCGGGCTCGACATCGGATGGCTCGTAACCAAAGAGTCTGAGGTTCTCGTTCCACTCGATGTGATTCGAGACCAGGTCGTAGTCATAGACTGCGTCGCTGGTGGCTTTCATCAGTAGCCTGTACTTTTCGAGCGCCTCTTGCACGAGCAAAGCTCCTTTGGAGTGTTGGCATTATCATCGCACGGTTAGCAGGTGAACTGCGTGAAAGCTGGATGCGTGACAGAATGGGCGAGATGCCATTTGAGCTGCTAACTAAACGGTTGGACAAAGTGCTTTCGATCGAGATCGAGGGCGAGTTTGTTTTGGGTCAGAAGTTGAGGCGTTGCTCAACGGTGATTCGCGAAGCAGGCGATGCGGCGGGATTTATTGTAGATCTCTCAAAGTGTACAAGGGTGGATAGCGCCGGGTTAGGGGAACTACTGATGTGGTATAGCCTTGCAGCCCGGAGTCAGAAGCCGATGCTGCTTGTTGGCGTGAAGGACAGCGTCAAGACGATGATTCAAGTAGCGAGGGTAGATGGCATTTTGCTGGTAGCGCGGGACCGGGAAGCAGCCTTAGCCGAGTTCGGCGCGTAGACCAAGAGTCCTGATCATGCGAAGGAGCGAATTGGGGTGGACGCCGAGATGGTCGGCGGCAATTTTGTAATCGCCCTTGGCCTTGTGCCATGCCTCGATGATGGCTCCCCGTTTGGCGTCGGTGATGCTGCGGTGGAAGGCAGGGGCGGCATCGGGAGAACTCGCTGTGGTTTCAAGAACCGAGTCTGGGAGATCTTCAAGTTGTACCTCGGGCAAATCGCCCAGGACGACTGCACGTTCAATCGCGTTTTCCAGCTCTCGAATGTTGCCTGGCCAATCGTAATGCCTCATGGCCGATATCGCAGCGGGGGTGAAGCCGCGCAGACTACGACCGGCCGCAGCAGCAGCGCGGGTGAGGAAAGCATTTGCAAGCAGTTCGATGTCTTCGCCGCGTTCACGCAAGGGTGGAGTGCGGAGGCTGACAACGTTAAGCCGGTGGAAGAGGTCTTCGCGGAAAGTGCCTCGTTTGACTTCAGCGGACAGGTCTCGATTGGTAGCGGCAACGACGCGAATATCCAGTGCGATGGTCTTGCGGCCACCGACGCGCTCGCACTCTCGCTCTTGCAGGACACGCAGCATCTTGGCCTGGAGAGCTAGCGCCATCTCGCCGATTTCGTCGAGAAAGACAGTACCGCCAGCGGCGAGTTCGAGCTTGCCCTGGCGTTGTTGTGTGGCTCCCGTGAAGGAGCCTTTTTCGTGACCAAGGAGTTCGCTCTCGAGAAGAGTGTCGGTGATGGCGGCGCAGTTGAGCGCAACGAAAGGGCGGCTATTGCGCGGGCTAAGGCGATGCAGGGCGCGTGCGACAAGTTCTTTGCCGGTGCCGCTTTCGCCCTGGATCAGAACGGTGGTTTCGCGTGGGGCGACCTTGTCGATTTGCCGCAAGAGTGTTTGAGTTGCAGCGGAGGTGCCAAGGATTCCTGTGCGGGAGGATATTCGCTCTTCGGCGAGCGAGGTGCGGATTTCGAGATTGGTGATCTCAGAGGCAGTGTCGAGGGCACCGCTGGCGATGGCTGCAAGTGCGGCGAAGGTGGCTTCGGCCTCTGCCGGAGCTTCGGAATGCCAGACCAAACATGCCGCCAGATTTGGCCCAAAGCCGAAAGTCTGAATCAGGGCCTTCGGGTGACGGGCCGGGCTATTGGCAAGAGAAGCGATCCAGGGTGTGTCAGTGTCGCGCTGCCGGGCATCGAGGCGCTGGGCCCAGCCGGCAGGTGTGCCGCCGATGAATATGTCAAGCTGGCCGGGGCCAAGTTCGCCCGAGGCGATTTCGCGGATCTGGGCTTCAAGCGCGCTCTGGTCGTCCAGGTCGAGACCATGCATGGCACGGAAGAGGTAGAAGAGACTACAGGCCGCAATCAGGCTTTGGCCGGGTGGGCGATCCTCCCTGGTTTGTCTAAAGAGTAAATCGACTTCTCCAATGCGGATTCGATCTCCGTCCTCGAGGATGGCATCGGCGGCAGGGACACCGTTGATGGTGCAGGATGAACTGCCGGTCAGAGAGAAGAGTTTGAATTTGTTTTCAGAACAATGGATCTCACAATGGCGCGGGGCAAGGCCCTCTCCGGTGAGGACGATATCGAGAGATGGGTCTGTGCCGATGCGGACACGGCCAGAATCGAGTTCAAAGCGAAGACCCGTTTCCGGGCCGCGGACCACCAGCAGAAGAGCGGGACTCATGGGAGTAACTAAGAGAATGACACTTTCTGCGAGTCCGCGTGAACGATTAGGTTCATGGATTCACCCCAGGGATTATGGGAAATGTAGTTTTAGTCCTTAAGTTATTGATTCTGCGTTGAAGCTGTTGAAGAGAGTGAATTGCAATCTAATGCTACATCCGGCAACGAAGCCGAATGAAATTTAACAAGGAGCAAGACAATGAAAACGATTCTCAATACACTGATGCTGACGACAATGGCGGTGGCTGGATTTGCCGCTGACAACAAACTGAACTTTCACGTGGAGTTCCCGTTCACTGTGGGCAAGGTTTTGATGCCTGCCGGACAGTATTCTGTGGCCCTGGCTTCCGAGCGGGCGGCAGTAGTTCAAGTCAAGAATGTAGGTAACGGCAAGAGCGTCTTCGTGAATTTTCCTACCAGAACTGAGATTGTCAAAACCGACAGGAAGACCGAGATCGTGTTTAGCTGCGGAGATAGCGGCTGTTCGATCACCAAGGTCTCGAATCTGCTGGAAGGACACAGCTTTTCAGCATGGGCAACCAGGGAGAGCCCGGCAAAGTTGATAGCCGTAAGCCTTACGCCCACTCTCAGCAAAGCCGAATAGATTTGCGAGATTCAAAGTGGGAGCGCCCGCTGGCCGTGAAGGCTGGCGGGCGCTTTCGCGTGTATGAGCGATTTACGGCAAGCCAACCGGAAACAACCGTTGGGTTCATGGATTCACCCTTCGGATAACGGCAGGGCATTAAAATCACCTTCAGTTATTGATTCTAAATAGCACTATCCCTGGCAATAGAAATGCACTTGTAGAGGGCAGCGGCAAAGAAGCCGCAAGAAATTCACAGAGGAAAAAAGAAAATGAAGACCATTCTGAGAGCAGTAATGATGACCTCACTGGCAATAGCTGGATTTGGTGCAGGGCCAATGGCGAAACTGCAAGTAAGCTTTCCTTTCGTTGTGGGGAAAACGAAGATGCCAGCTGGCGAATACTGGATCTCAACTGCACCAAACGGAAACAGGACGATCAGGATCGAGAGTGTGGGCAAAGGCCCATCCGCCTTCCTTGCGATGCCTCTGCAGGATTTGATTCCAGAGAACCAAAACATGAGGCGAGTAGAGTTTGTGTGCGAGGCACAACAGTGCAACATCACTCGCATCTTCAATCTCGATAACGGCTACTCATTCTCCACCGGCAAGAAAGCCAAACCAAATGGCCAATCCATCGCGGTGCAAATGACCACCGGCAATACAAAAGCTGAATAAGAGCACAGCTTCCTTCAATTGGTTTCACCGATCTCGAGACCTTCTCAGGAGGAATGAGAGACCCCCTGGGGTGGATTGAGGCCCGCTAGCCGAGAGGCTGGCGGGCTCTTGTATTTATGTTCCTGCGGCTTCAGAGAGCTCGCGAGCCGGGGCTGGAGCGACACGATTGATGTCAATCCAGCGAGAAAGCGTCGCAGCAAGAACGGCAAGTGAAATTGGTTTTGAGATGTAGTCGTCCATCCCGGATTCAAGACATCGTTCGCGGTCACCAGGCATGGCGTGAGCCGTCATGGCAAGGATAGGAGTGCGGGGTAAGCCCTCTGAGGTTTCCCAGTCGCGAATCGTTTTCGTTGCTTCAAAGCCATCCATCTCCGGCATCTGGCAATCCATCAGAACGAGCGGATAAGCAGTCTCTCGAAGTGCCTCTACAGCCTTGGCACCGTTATCGACGATGTCTGCAAATAGACCGAGTTTTTCCAGCATTCTGACGGCAACGCGCTGGTTGATCAGGTTGTCTTCTGCGATCAAGAGCCTGGAGCGTGAATCGGTTCGTTGAAGCGCTTCCTCGACCAAACGATGGCTTAGTTCAAGCAGTACGGACGAAGGTTCAGGGGTGGCGCTAAGACCCTCGATCACCTCAATGAGATTGCTCTGACGGAAGGGGTCTGACAGTGTGGCGGCAAAGAGAGAGTCATGCTGTCGCTGGACAGCACGATTGCGCATACGAACCATTCGAAGCACGGACTTAGCGGGATCAATGCCAGCACCGACAAGGAGATTTGCCAAAGAGGCAGAATTCATGTCTGCCAATTCGTCATGCACCAGGATCAGGGAGAACGGCTGGTTCTGGGCCTGTGCATCACCAGCAAGGAGAATGAGTTCCTGTCCACTATGCGCATTGGTGATATCAAAGCCGAGACCCTGAAGTACGTGACGGGCGCTTTCCCGCTGCTCGTGGCGCGGAATCGCCAACAGGGCGCGCTGCGTTTTAGTCCAATCCATCCGAGTCAGCGTAATGGCCGCACGCTCGGAAGCAATCTGTAGGGGGACACGGAACCAGAAGCGTGAGCCCCCTCCGGACCTCAACTCCATTCCAATCTGCCCCCCCATCAGCTCAACCAGTTGCCGGCTAATAGCCAGCCCCAAGCCAGTACCGCCAAAGCGGCGAGTGGTGGAACCATCCCCTTGTGTAAAGGGCTGGAAGAGGCGAGACTTCAACTCCGGCGCAATGCCAATGCCGGTGTCAAGAACTTCAACTTCGACGTCGCAGTTGGTACCTTGCTTGCGACTGATGTGCACACGGATCACGACCTGACCCGAAGCGGTAAACTTGATCGCGTTTCCCGTCAGGTTGGTAATTACCTGCTGGATGCGGTAGGGATCTCCCATGAAAGTTGCAGGTAGATCTGTATCGAAGGTGGCGGCGAAGTCGAGGTTTTTTTCCTGCGCCTGCTCAGCGAGCAGTTCCACCACGTCTTCGACGCTTTCACGGAGCTGGAATTCGATCTTTTCGATCTCGACCCGGCCCGCTTCGATCTTCGAGAAATCGAGAACATCATTGATGATGTTCATTAGATATTGGGCACTACGGCGGACAGCATCGGCGTATTCGCGCTGTTCGGTATCAAGCGAGGTGTCCGAGAGCAGATCGGTCATACCGATAATGCCATTCATCGGGGTGCGGATCTCGTGGCTGACATTGGCGAGGAATTCGCTCTTGAGCCGCGAGGCGTGGAGCGCTTCATCGCGGGCTTCCACCAGTGCGGCTTCCACCTGCTTCATATGCGAAATGTCAGTAAGTGTGCCTTCGTAGAATTCGATTTCGCCACCAGCGGATTTCACGACGTGAGCGTTTTCGAGGACAGTCAGGATAGTGCCGTCTTTGCGCCTGAGGCGCAGTTCGAAGTTGTTTAACCCACCATCAATCTGCAACTGGTGCACCGCGAGACTTCGGTCGATCGGGTCAACGTACAAATCTATTTCGATCGAGGTCTGGCGAAGGTCCTCAATCGAGTCATAGCCCAGCATCGCCACAAGCGCCGGGTTGGCTTCGACAATCCTGCCATCGGAGCTGGACCGGTAGACACCTTCAGAGACATTCTCAAAGAGAGAACGAAAGCGTTTTTCACTGGCCGCCAGAGCCACACTCTGCTGCTTCAACTCGGTAATGTCACGAACCACCATTTGAACGGCGGGATGATCCTGGTAAGCAAATTCGGTAGCGACGATTTCGACGTCGATCTGTTTTCCGTCCAGACGTGAGAAGCGATGGTGAGTGGGGCGAACCTCGCCTGCCTCATTTCGGATCTCAGCCCAATCAAGCTCGGCATCGCCTTGACTGCAAAGGGACTTCAAGTCAGTACCGAGGATGCTCTTGGCTGATTCGGCACCAAATAGCGAGACACCCGTCGAATTCACAAAGAGAATCCTGCCCTCGCAGTGCACAAGAATCGCATCAGGGCTGACTTCCACAAGGCGCCGGTAACGCTCTTCACTTTCACGCAGGGCTCGCTCGGCTTCTTTGCGTTCCATCAGATCGCGATGATAGGCGCGCAAAAGGAAGGCGAGGAAGGCGGCGAGCAAGCAGGAGGCGAGTACCAGCAGATTGACTTCCTGCCAGCGGTTGGTAATTTCCACAGCAATCTCACGATATTGCTGCCAAAGCCGCGACGACGCGCTGCGCACTTCCTGCAGGGCACGGCGTATATTCCCATCGGCTTCATCAAGATCGGTTGATTCAAGGCTGAGATTGCGCTCAAGAAGAATCAACACAGTTTCGAGGCGAATCAGGGAACCCTGGGTCTCCGTATGTATGGCAGGCAGGCGCTTGGCTTCTTCAACGGATTTCTTGAGCCGGACCAAATCCTGGATCATCCGTTGCTGGACTTCGACTGAGGGATCATGTTTGCGAACGCCAATTACGGATTCAAGATTCCACAGCCCTTCCTCTAAACGATTAAATGCCCTCGCGAGCGTCGTGCACTGCTCGAGACGTTCCTGATGATCTTGTACGGTGTGTATCTGCTGGTTTCCGGCCAGCAGACTCAGTAGGGCCAGAAGGATAATCACCCAGGTCCATAACGACGATGTAAGGAATCGCTTCATGTGAGACGCAAAATTATTGGTTCACACGGGTATCGTCGGGGACTGGTGAGAACTTGAGGGTGTTTAAGTTAAAACCCTTACTCTATTGTTGGACAGGTCGTACTACACGTTCGATATGGAGGGCTCGGCCTGAGTTTTCGTCAATGTTTACGAGCACGCCGTGGAGTTCGCCGCCTCGCTTGGCGGCTTCGAGGCGAACAGGAAGCGAAGTAAGGAATTTCTTGAGGACAAGGTCTTTGTCGGCGCCGATGACGCCTTCATAGGGGCCAGTCATGCCGCAATCGGTCTGATAGGCTGTACCGCCCGGGAGGATGCGCGTGTCGGCGGTAGGGATATGGGTGTGGGTGCCGATGACCGCAGAGACTCGGCCATCGAGGTGCCAGCCCATGGCCACTTTTTCGCTGGTGAGTTCAGCGTGAAAATCGACAAAGCGCACTTTGATGTTTGCCGGAATCTGGGAGATCAGGTTGTCGGCTTCGCGGAAGGGGCAGTCCAGAGGAGTCATCATAGCTCGTCCCTGGATGTTAAGGATGGCGACCTTTACGCCGTTGCGAGCCTCGACGTAGATCAGGCCCTTGCCGGGGAGATCGTGAGGGTAATTGGCAGGACGGGTGACGCGGGGGCTGCGATCGAGGTATTCGTAAAAATCGCGCTTATCCCAGACGTGGTTGCCAGTGGTGATGGCATCAACGCCCATCGAGATCAGTTCGTCCGCGATCTGGGGTGTGACACCGAAGCCGCCAGCCGAATTTTCGGCGTTAGCGATCGTCATCTGGACTCCGTAAGTGGCCTGGAGTTCGGCCAGATGGGAGGCGACCATGTTACGGCCAGTGGAGGCGTAGATGTCGCCAATAAAAAGGAGGTTCATTCTGTAGCTGGAAAGAGTAGTGAAGCGTACATTGACGTACGAATCCCCGTCATTGACCCTTGCTTAAGCTAGGGTGGGACCCACCGCACGCCATTAGGCTTATCCGACGCCACCCGAGGATGGCCGATCTTGCTCACCGGCGTTGAAAACGAGTTAAAGTCCCGATGACTTTGACTGTTGGATCAAATTTTGAGGACCCGCCATACAGCCAACGCACGCTTCTTTTCCAGCATAGCCGAAGTTGGGCTAAATGCCGCTGCGACCTCGATTTTTATCTGTGGACAGCTCGCGTTCACGGGAGCAAGCGGAATCGTATAGGCGATATATCCTAACCTGTTGACATGGCACTTACTATCGCTAGAAGAAGTCTGCTGGCTTTTGGGCTGGCACCATTGGGTTTGGCCAAAAGCCGCATAGCCGTAATCGCCCATCGTGGAGAACACCTTCGAAATCCAGAAAACTCTTTGGCGGGGATTGAGGCGGCGATACAGATCGGGGTCGACTTTGTCGAGCTGGATGTGCGCACTGCTAAAAGCGACAAGCTAATCCTGAGCCATGACGCCGATTTCGATGAGACTAAACCGATGGTTTATTTCGACGATGCTCGCAAGCTCTTGCGTGGCAAGTGTGGGCTATATCTGGACTGGAAGGCAGCGGCGCCCGAAGCGCTGATGGCCGCGCTGAGCAGACACAAGATGATCGAGAAGACGGTCGTCTACGGGAGTTTCGAGAAGCTTCAGGCTCTTGCTAAGTTGGATGGCCAACTGAAGGTGATGCCAGAGTCTGTTTCGGTTACCCAACTCAATCAATGTCTGAGTGTATTGAAGCCCAGAGTCATTGCCTTCAACCATCGTGATTTCACCGACGAGATCATCGCCGTTGCCAGGCAGGCGAAAGTCGACATTTACGTGGACAGGCTGGGGCCAAACGACAACAAAGACGCCTGGATCGATGCGGTGAAACGAGGAGCGACAGGCATTCAAACAGACCATCCCGAAGAACTGATCGCAGTGCTATCTTCTCTTCATGCCTGAAGTACTGTTGCGGGGAGACGGGTTGGCTGTAGCTGCATGCATGAGCTTGCTATCACGTGCGGGTTGGCAGGTTTTTCATGAGCTGGTGGAACGCCCGAAGTTGCCGGTGGTGCTCTTGAATGGGGCCTCACAAAACCTGATGCGCGATGTTTTTGCCAGCGCCACTTTGCTCGACGGTTTATATCCGATCGACAAACGGATTGTGCGCTGGGGCACTGGGTCGCAGACGCTAACGATCCCACATCAGGCGCTTGCCGTGGCAGAGCAAACGCTTCTGGATCGTCTTGGTTCGCAGCAGTTGGGGAACGGCTCAGCCCGATACGCCATCCATGCAGTGAAGCCGCTGCCTCTCGATCATGGCGAAGCAGTATTTGGAAACCGCCGCGCAGAGGCTGTCGCGATCAGATTGAAGGCCAGTGCGGCGCGGCATGCATGCTGGGTCGAGTCAGTGCCGGGTGGATGGTTGTTTGCGGTTTCGGTGAGTGACGATCAGGCCTGGATGCTGGCGGTTGGCGACCGCAGCGAAGCTCTGCTGGCGCAAAGCGCGGTAGTGGCAGAAATCGTAGAATCGCTGTCTATCGAGCGATCGAGTTTTGCCGCTTGCCCGCGCATCTCCGATCCATTAGTGGGCCCGAATTGGTTGGCTTGTGGTGGAGCTGCAATGTCGTTTGACCCCCTGTGCGGCGAAGGCACTGGCCATGCCTTGAGGGAAGCCATTCTGGCTACCGCGATATTAAAAGCTCACGAGCGAGGGCAGGATTGGGCAGCCATGCAATCCCTCTACGAGCAACGGTTGCGAGGTGGAATGAGAAGACACCTGGAGCAATGCCATCAGCTTTATTCGAGCGGCGGCGAGAGCGAGTGGTGGAATTCAGAATTGGCTAGTGTCGAGACGGGGCTGCGCCGCATCGAGCGTGAGCACCAGTGGGCACCGGCCTTCCGGCTCGAAGGCTTCGACCTAGTGCCGCTCAAACCACTGGAGGATGTGCTCCACCTTCAGGACCCGGTGTAAGGGGAAAGCACCTCGAATGCCGTGAGGCTCTTTGGGGAAGCGCACCAACACCGTGTCGGGGCCAAGCGTATCCGCAGCAAAAAAGAGCAACGACAGCAGCAGGTGCATGTCGAAATTATGCGCGGCCAGAGCCCATTAAGTCCAGCGACTTGAATGCATTCATCAGGCTATCGAGCGACAACTCGGCCTGCATCTTGACGGTTGCGCCTTCCTGATAAAACTGAACGGCATCCAGCATGCGGGCCAAATCCTTTTGCTCGCCCTTCAGCGTCAGACGAAGCAGGTTGGAGATCCCTCGCAAGCCGTCGAGCAACTTCTTTGCATCTTCGACGCTTACGCCTTCGGCTTCGGCTCGGAACGACGCACCCGTGCGTGCGTCCAGGTAGCCCTTGGCCGACTTCAGTGCCAAGGGCAGACTCTGTAGGCCGCCGATTCCGCCCTCTGGCAGTGTAGGTGCATTCGAGACGATGTAGAAATGAGATTCCGGGGGCAAGGTTTCCACCATCGCAATCAAGCCCGCTGGAATTGAGTTCTTGAGCTGGCGGTTGTCGATGATCGAGCGCAAAGCGGAGGCCCGCCCCAGAACGGCAACACTTGAGTTGAAGAACGTAACGGCTTCTTCTTCTTTGCCGACAAGCACGAAGCCCTTGTAAGGAAGCTTTTGCGCCCCTTCAATCTTGAGATCTGGTTCAAGGCCGGCATTCGTGATACCACCATCGACGAACTTGCCCCGAATCAGCGCCACCCGATGTTTGCCGCCAAGGCAATACACAACCTCATGCGTGGCGGTGCGCAGGTCGAGGCCAGTTTGCTTCTTAAGGGTCTCCAGGGCAATCGGGCCAGTGGCTGGAAAGAGTTTGTCCCAGGCCGGGGTCTTGCGAAGATTGTCAATTCTGGCACCAATCAATGTGGTGCTATCGGGCGGAATTAATGGGGCTAAAGCGGCGTCGACGCGCTGGTGCTTGACTTCCTGTTTGCAACCAAACAACAAGAGAGGCGCAAGCAGTGCCCGCCTTCTTGATAGAATCGCCTCCGTAAGATGCGCATCGACTCTCATCAACATTATTGGAATCCAGATCTCCTGACATATTCCTGGATGCCGCCCGGGCCCAGCCCGTTGCGAAGAAACTTTCTACCCGCAGACCTGGAACCGACGCTCACCCAGAACACCTTTGATGGTAGCGTTGTTGTCCAGGCCGCACAGGTGCCTGAAGAGGCTACGTGGCTGCTCAACCTCGCTTCGCAGCACAAGTCGATCCTCGGCATCGTCGCCTGGGTCGACCTGAAAGACCCGAAGATCGGCACTGTCCTCGATCAACTTCAAAAGCATCCGAAGTTTGTCGGCGTGCGGCACATCATTCACGACGAGCCGGATGTGCGCTGGATGTTGCAGCCAGAGGTCATCCGCGGCTTGAAGGAACTGGAGAACCGCACAATACCTTATGACCTCCTTCTGCGTCCCCCTCACCTGCCCTATGTGCCGGCACTAATCGAAAAGGTCCCCAACCTCTCTATGGTGGTGGATCACATCTCGAAACCCTACATCAAGGAAGGCACCTTCGATGGCTGGGCGCAGGACATGGAGCGTATCGCCAAACACCCCAAGCTCTACTGCAAAGTCTCTGGAATGATTACCGAAGCAGACCACAAAAACTGGAAGTCAGAGCAGTTGACTCCTTACGTCCAACACGTCCTGAAACTCTTCGGATTCGACCGGTTGATGTTTGGCTCCGACTGGCCTGTGTGCACCCTGGCGGGCAGTTGGAAGGAAGTACTTGCGGCATTTACGCAGGCGCTGGGGCCACAGATTGCCGATGAGCGGGCGAAAATCCTGGGGTCAACGGCTGCGAAGTTCTACGGTTTGCGGCTATAATCGACACGAGGTAATTAATCCATGAAGAAACTCGTTCTCTCCGTCTGCGCCCTTAGCCTGTCTATGTTCGCCCAGGACATGAAGGAAAATCCGATCGCCGCAGTCAGCTCCAACCTGTACAAGGCTGTCTCGACCAACATCACCAAGTCCATCGACAAGATGCCCGCTGACAAGTTCAGCTTCAAGTCCACTGACGGCACCATGCCGTTTTCGGAATTTGTCGGCCACCTGACCGATGCCAACCAGAATTTCTGCACCGCCGTCACCGGTGGCACCAAGCCCGCCAGCATCCGCAAGGAAACTTCGAAGGATGTGCTCGCCAAAGCCTGGGGCGCTGCCGTCGCTGAATGCACCAAAGCCTGGGGCATGACCACCGACAAGAGCCTCGGCACCATGATCAAGATGGGCACGCGTGAAGTACCTGCAGCCCAGCCGATGATCCTCAACCTCAGCCACAGCTGGGAACATTACGGCAACCTTGTGACCCTGCTCCGCATGAACGGCATGGTTCCTCCTTCTTCCGAAGGCCGTTAATGTCAGCTTCCGCTTCCATCTCACGGGGACAGTTTCTACTGTCCCCGTTTGCTTTTGCAGCATCGAAAAAATCACCCAGGATCGTTTTTGTCGCCGGCGACCATGAGTATTCCGGAGAAGCCACGCTTCCCCTTTTCGCGAAAGAACTCGAGTCAAGATTTGGATTCTCGACGCAAGTACTCAAGAGCAGTCCCGATCAGAATTCAGAGACGAACATCCCGGGGCTTGAAGCTCTCGCTAGTGCCGATCTGGTAGTATTTTGCCTTCGTTGGAGGCGCTTGCCTGCAAGTCAACTCGCCCCGATCGAAGCCTACCTCAAGTCGGCAAAACCGATCCTTGGCCTGCGCACCACATCCCACGCCTTCAACTACCCTAAAGACGACCCGTTGGCCGCCTGGAATCGTTGGGGGCCGGATGTTTTTGGTACGCCTCCGGGCTGGAATGCCGAAGGTCACACCCACTACGGCCATCAGGCAACAACACGCGTCACACGCAATCCAGCCGCCGGCAAGAACCCTTTGCTCACAGGAGTGATCGGCGAATTTGTCGCTCCCTCATGGCTCTACAACGTCCTGCCCAAATACCCGCCAAATGACGCTCAGGTCTTGCTTTACGGAGACGCAATCAACCCCAACAAGCCGGCCGTACGTAATCCTGTCGCCTGGACCTGGCGCAACAAATATGGTGCCAAGGCTTTCTACACCAGCCTCGGCCATCCCGGAGACTTTGCGATCGAATCTTTTCAGCGTCTGCTCGTGAACGCGATTTTCTGGCAGCTTGATAAGAAGGCGGCAAAAAAATGGGCTGGCCCCATGAAGATCGACGTGCCTTACCGCGGCATGGTGAAGACATAACCGGATGCTTCGTTCCATTACTGTCTCGAATACAGCCCACATCGATCAACTGGAAGCGCAGGGTTTCAACGCGATCCATGTAGAGGCTGCAGATCCAAACCTCTCCACCTTGCTGGAAGCGGCTGCAAAGCATGGCGTGCCCGTGCATGCAAAAATACGCTTGCTCGAGAGGCCCGGTATCAGCGATACGTCTCCTACCAATACGCTGGGGCAGCACGTGGAAGGTGCTGAGTGTCCGTCACAACCGTTGGCCCAGGATCGTTGTCTCGATCTTTGCCAGAGAGTGGCGGCACAATTCCCCTGGGCAAGCCTGCAACTGATGGGACTTGGATTTAGAGCCTTCCACCCACAGCCAGAGGACAATGCAGAGGCCCCTTTCTACCGCAGTATTTGCTTCTGCGCCGCCTGTCAGTATGGCTACGGCGCGGCAGGATCGATCCTCGAACATGTCGCAAGAGAGGCCATCGAATCACCCACCACAAAGCACCCGACTGTCGACACCATGCTTCTGTGGCGGCGCAGCGTTCAATATGGGTTGCTGCGCCAGATTCACGATTTGGTTTCGACGCCGTTATGTCTGCACACCGCTGCGGATCTCAGATACACCGGCGACAGAAGCTCACTCACTTTTGAAGAAGCGCAGGGCCTGGTTGCGGCCTGCTCTGTAGCCCCGGCTTCATCAGAAGACTTGGCCCGCCTTGCGGGTCTTCCCCGCCCCATGCCCGTCTACTCCAACACGAACGTCACGCCAATAACTTTTTCCGGCTTCATACTTTAAGTAGAGACTATGTCAGTAAGAGGCCTGTTATGGCTTTCGCTTTACATGATCCTGATCTGCCTGCCGCTCGCGGTGGCGGCAATCTGGCCGGGGCCCTTTGCGGACACTCCACTCTTGATGAAGCTCGGCGTAGCATTCGGCTTTCTGGCCTTCACAATTCTGGGCCTTGAATTCTCGCTGATCTCAAAAATCCAATCCGTGGCGAGTGCCTTCGGAATGGATGCTCTCATTCGCTTCCACCGCCAATTGGGGCTGATCGCCGCTCTTTTCGTGATCGCTCACGCAATCGCACTCATCTACAACGGCTATCCTCTGGCCTGGCTCAATCCCTTCGGGCCTGAAACCACATGGGCCATGCGCTGGGCCATTGTCTCGGGGGCAGCCTTGATACTTCTGATCTCGCTGTCGCTGGCCCGGCAACAGTTGCGACTCCGATATGAGTGGTGGCAATGGTCCCACAGTATTCTTGCCAAAATTGTCGTGCTGGCGGCACTGTCGCATCTGCTGCTTGTGGGTGCCTTTTCTTCACAGCGCCCAATGCAATTTGTATTGATCACCTATGTATTAGTGGTGTTGGGAATCTCGATCTACTTCCAGTTACTCAAGCCATTCCGGATGTGGTCCAGGCCTTGGGTCGTAGTGGAAAATCTCAAGCTATCAGCCGACACACGCACGCTGAAGTTAAGGCCCGATAATCACCCCGGCTTTCGATTCGAACCCGGCCAGTTCGCCTGGCTTAACACAGGTAGCTCGCCTTTCCACAAAGACCGCCACCCAATCTCAATGTCGTCCGCGGCGTCCGATAAGTTGGGCTGGCCAATTGAGTTCACCGTGAAGGAACTTGGTGACTGGTCGGGCAAGGTTGTACCTACACTGCAGCCGGGAAGAAAGATCTGGGTGGATGGCCCGTACGGCGTCTTCACCCCAGACAGAGAGCAGGGCCCGGGTTATGTACTGATCGGAGGCGGAATCGGTATCACGCCGCTGCTTTCCATGTGCGAGACCTTTGCCGCCCGTAGGGATCCAAGCCCGGTTTACCTCTTCTACGGCGGCAGCTCATTCGAGAGTCTTCGATTTCGAGACCGCTTTGAGACTCTTCAGACTCGAATGAATCTAGAAGTGATCTATGCGCTGGAGAATGCACCCGCAGGGTGGAAAGGGGAGGTGGGCTTCATTACTCAAGATGTACTGCAAAGACATCTGCCGGAACAATCCAAACGCTTTCAATATTTCATTTGTGGCCCGGGCCCAATGATGGATTCGATCGAAACAATCTTGCCGGAAATAGGGATTCCCCCCAACCATATCCACACAGAAAGATTCGTAATGGTCTAAGCTTTACTTCTTTTTGCCGGAAGCTTTTTTGGTGGGCACCATTTTCGCCCCGGCACCAACTTCAAAGTTGCTGGCAGGCAACCCGGAGTTGATCGTCACTTCGTTGGAATAGAGTTCCAGATTGCGTTCTCCATTGCGACTGCGTGTAATCGCCCAGGGCCACATCACACCTTGAGTCAGACGGTACTTGGCGTAGTGTGTATCCTGCTCGTCCCACCCCTTATCCTTGGCATTCTGGCGCTTGTAATACCCGCGCACCGGAAGCTTGGTTGAGGCATGAAGATAGATCGCTACTTCTCGATTTGCGCTATCGGTAACATCGACAATTTCAACGGGCTGATTTTCGAACACTTCCTGGCCACGACGCTCAAAGATCATGTCCCTCTCATTAGCCCGGCAGCGAAGGATGTACATGGCATTGCGCAGCACGCCTTCTTCCCAGTTCTTGATCAGCTCTTCTTCCATGGGCTTTGCACCACGATAAGAGACATCCCAGGCCTTGCCATCGCCACCGAAAACGACATAGTAATCCTGTTTCTTGCCAAACACCTGTTTTTCGCGTTGCTTGATACCGGTAGCGGCATCGGCGTACATCGTCTCGAAGCGCGCTACATCCAAACCACTCAGTCGCTCCCGGTAGTAGCTATAGGCGCGGCCTTCTTCAGTGCGGTCCCGCATGCCCATAAACTTCTCTCCGCCTAGCGCAAGTTGAGCGTCGGCGATAAGCTTTCGGCCCTTCTCCTGCATGGTTTGCGCCCGCACAAAGGCGGGCGCAATTCCAAACACACTGCTGCGAATTAAGTGTCTACGTGTCATTCCTTGCTACTCATCGCGGCCACCGTCAAACCAGTGTTCAGCTTCCAGTCGGTCACCGTCTGAGTTGATACCTGCCCGTTCTGGGTAATGTTCAACTGCATCGGCAGCTTGAGGCCGCTTACTTCCTTGAAATCACCATAGCCGATCTCGGCGCCGATCCCACCTTCAGTAAAGGCGAGCTTCGATGGCAACATCGTCTTCGGATCATAGAACAGCTTCAACATCGAACCATTGGCATCCTTCAGTTCGAGTTCGCCTTCCTTAACCAGATTGACGCTGCGGCCGGCAACCTCGTTGCTTTGCAGAATCGCAAAATAGTCACGCTGCAATTGACCCTTCACCTGAGCGGCGAACGGCCCGGCCAAAGGCTGCTCACCCTGAGGCGCCTTGAGGAAGCCCTTTTCGCCATCGAAGAAGGCGATGATCTTGCCAAAGGGCAACTCATTGACCTGGCGGAAAACCATCGGCTTCAACCAGGAATTGGTCTGCTTCACATTCACCTTGTTGCCGCCCATGTTCAATTCACTTGAGATACTTTGAACATAGTCATTTACGCTGGCAATCTTGTCCTTGCCACCAACAGTTGCGGCAATTTTGTCAATTGCGGCTTTGCCTGCAGCCAAAGACCCGGCATCGGCCTTGGCAGCCTCTGCCTTCGGTTGAGGAATGCTGATATCCAGTTTTTTCACCTCACCAAGCGCTTTGAGTTTGTCGGCGAATTTCTCGGTCTGCCCGATGGCGACGATCGTGAATTCCTCAGGCTTGATGTATTCCTTGGCAACACGCAAGATGTCCTGCGCGGTAACCTTCGAAACAGCGTCTTTATAGCGGTTGATGAAGTCGGAAGGGTAGCCGTAATATTGGTAGTTCATCAAACGATTGAGCGTCTGCACGGGCGAAGCAAAGCTGAACAC
This sequence comes from uncultured Bryobacter sp., assembly GCA_964653845.1. Lineage (GTDB taxonomy): Bacteria > Acidobacteriota > Terriglobia > Bryobacterales > Bryobacteraceae > Bryobacter. The sequence goes on along the minus strand of CAZZGS010000010.1, from coordinate 111 downwards.
AAAAGTGTTTTCGACTCGTTGTTTGGCTGCTTCGAGTTCAGTTGGGCCCACCATTTCCTCACGCATGCGCTTCACTTCTTTGAGCGATTCCATGATCGCCTGATCGGTGGT
>CAZZGS010000009.1:0-22068 GCA_964653845.1 uncultured Bryobacter sp. | reverse complement strand
GGCCCCGGCCTGATTACCGGCGCGGCTGATGACGATCCTTCCGGCATCTCCACCTACTCGGTGGCCGGGGCCATGTTCGGATTCCAGATGTTGTGGACAGCAGTCTTTTCGTTTCCACTCATGACTGCGGTTCAACTGATGTGCGGTCGATTGGGGATGGTAACTGGCTTGGGATTGGCTGGTGCGATCAGAACCTACTACTCGCGAAAGATCCTCTGGTTCGCCTGTCTTCTCCTGATCACTGCGAATATCGTAAACATCGCAGCTGATTTGGGTGGCATGGCCGACGTCACCGAACTGCTGACTGGCGTGTCTTCTTCCCTATGGACGCCAGTCTTTACCGTCCTCATACTGGCCCTGCTTATTTCACCACCTACCGCACTATTGTGCGGATTTTCAAGTGGCTCACCTTGGCCTTGCTTGCCTATGTCGTGTCGGCATTTCTCGCCCAACCGGATTGGCTAGCCGTTGCTAAGGCCACCTTGGTACCGACATTTTCCTGGACCCCTCAATACTGGGCAACTCTCGTTGGAATCTTGGGCACAACCATCTCGCCCTATTTATTCTTTTGGGGTGCCGCTCAGGAAGTCGAGGTTGATATTTCCAAAGGAAGAGTCAATCTTGAAGATCGCAGGGGCGCGACGCCAGAAGAATTGCGGTCGTTAAGGAATGACGTTACGTCTGGAATGTTTTTTTCCAACCTGGTAATGTTCTTCATCATTCTTACTTCTTCGGCCACCTTGCATGCCAACGGAAACACAAACATTGCCACTGCACGACAAGCCGCCGAAGCCTTAAGGCCGCTAGCGGGTGACGGTGCATTCCTGCTCTTCAGCTTTGGCCTGATTGGTGCCGGCATGTTAGGTGTTCCCGTCCTGGCTGGCTCTTGCGCCTATGCAATATCCGAGGCTGCAGGATGGGCTGGATCACTGGATGCAAAGCCAAAACATGCAATCGGGTTTTATGTCGTGATTGGCCTTGCGATGTCGATTGGTCTCTGGCTCGACTTCGCCAACTTCGATGCAGTGAAGATGCTGTTCTGGGCGGCTGTACTCAACGGCGTGTTGGCTCCCCCGCTGCTGGTACTTGTTGTCCTTCTGACCAGCCGCGAAGATGTCATGGGTGAGCACCGCAATGGCTTCACCCTCCGTTCACTTGGTTGGCTCTGCGCGGCGCTGATGTTCATCGCAACTCTTGTGATGTTTGCTAGTGTGCTTCTGCCCCTGGCGTAATCACCGTAAGGAGCGCAAACTCTGTTGACGCTTCAAAGCCCATCTGAGCGTAGAGGGGCCTTCCGGCGTCTGAGGCGTGAAGGGTGATGCGGTTACTGCTCATCAGAGGGATCGCTGCGTCTACAACCTGTCGAAGGCAGGCTTCAGCATAACCCTTGCCTCGGTGATCGGCATGGCTGGCTACAAAGGCGATGTAGATCGTGCCTGCAACAGGCAGCGCGGCAGAACCGGTAACTGGCTGGTCGTTGAGATAACCGACCATGGCGATGCAGTCCTCCTGCCAGATGTGCAAATTACACATGGGGTCGAAAAGTTCAGAAGGCATGCCGTAGGCATGCGCGTTGAGTTGAGCCAGATCCGTAGCCGTTTTGATGTCTGTTACGGGGCGCCAATCGAGAGTAGGCAGAGGGCGAATAGGCTCAATCAATTTGTCCGCTTCCATGCCGGTTAAGGCCATAATTGAGGCCATGGAATGGGCGGCGACGGTGTCTTCCCAGCCTGCCGGCAATTCGTCTGTGCATAAGGCATGCAGCCAAGCGTAAGGGCAGGATTCTGCCTCCCGAATTGCTCGGGCAAGGTCTTTGTCAAGGGTGGCAAGATCCGTGATGGCCCGGTCAAACAGAGACACATTTAAGAAGGACAGGGGTGTGTTGCTGAAACAATTAGCGAGGCCGTTTTCGTGAGTGATCGCGGATCCAGGGATCCTTCCGGCCATCAATTTCCAGGCATCGATACAGTACCCAATAGATTCATTGTGCGCAGTCATGAGAGACTCTCAATCTAACATGGCGTGGCCTAGGCGAGTAACTCTTTGACGACGTTGCCAAAAACATCGGTAAGGCGCATGTCGCGGCCACTGTAGCGGAAGGTCAGCTTCAGATGGTCAAGACCGAGCAGGTGGAGCATGGTGGCGTGAAGGTCATGAAGGTGCACCTTGTTTTCGACAGCGAAATATCCATACTCGTCAGTGGCACCGTGAATGTAACCGGGCCTCGATCCACCGCCGGCCATCCACATCGTGTAGCCAAACGGGTTATGATCCCGGCCGATCTGAGTGGTGTCGCCGTTATCGGGGAACTGCGCACAGGGCGTGCGGCCGAATTCGCCTCCCCAGATGACGAGAGTGTCTTTGAGGAGCCCTCTCGCCTTCAAGTCCTTCAGCAGCCCGGCAATCGGCTTGTCCGTTGATTGTGCATTGATCCTGTGACCCTTTTCGAGGTTTGAGTGTTGGTCCCAACGGTCGAGACCCTTACGGGCTGGCGTGAGAAGTTCTATGAAGCGGACACCCTTCTCAACCAGACGGCGGGCCGTAAGACAGCTCTTACCGAACTCGGCAGTCATCTCTTCATCCAGTCCGTAAAGCTTACGAGTGGCTTCAGATTCCTTTGAGATGTCGAGCAGTTCAGGTACCGCACTCTGCATACGAAACGCGAGGTCGTAGTTTTGGATGGTGGCTTCAATCTCGCTCACTGCACCAAAACGGGCGAGAACTCCCTGATTGAGTTTCGCCAGCAGGCCAAGCTTATCCTGCTGCTCCTGCGGTGTCTTGTCGATCGGCTTGAGGTCGGCGATGGGGTGTTCACCACGACGAAAGAGCGTTGCCTGATAGGAAGCCGGCAGGAAGCCGGCGCCAAAGCAATCGATACCTCCTGGCGGCACGAGTCCGTTATCGAGAACGATGAAGCCCGGCAAGTTTTCACTCTCGCTACCCAAGCCATAGTTAGCCCAGGCACCCATGCTTGGGCGTCCTTGAAAGCCAGAGCCGGAATGCAGAAAGTAGTTAGCGGCAGTGTGTTCGCTATGATCCGCAACCATCGAGCGAATGATAGCCATGTCGTCGACACAAGTGGCGAGGTGTGGAAAGAGTTCACTCACAGGCGTACCGGATTGCCCATACTGCTTGAACTCATAGGGCGAACCGTAGATCTTGTCGCCGATATTGAAGACTGTGGTGGGAGGTTTGAATGGAAGCTTCTGGCCATTCTCTTTGTTCAAACGCGGCTTGGGATCGAAACTATCCATCTGCGACGGCCCGCCATCCATATAGAGAAAGATGACCGATTTGGCTTTCGCCGAAAAGTGCGGTTGTTTGGATGCGGCACGCGACTCTTCGGCCAGCATGTGCAAAAGGGCAAGGCCGCCGAAGCCGTTGGCCCCTCGGCAAAGGGCTTCACGACGAGTTGGCTTATTGGACATAGAGAAACTCCGCAGTATTCAGCAGGACATGACAGAGGCTGGTCCAGTCATGGGTCTTGAGGTAATCTTCGGCCAGCGCACGTTCCTGTGGCAGTGCCTCTCTTGCAAAGGCCGTCTCATAGAGCCAGCCCAAACGGTCTGACTGCGATGCCGAAGCCTCTGCCCAACGCTGTGCCTGAAGCAGAACAAATTCATTGTTCATCATCAGCAAAGCTTGGGCGGGCACGGTGGATGACCCGCGTGCCCCCAGAGTCGAGATAGGGAGTGGATAGTCGAAGGTGAGAAAGATGGGCGAGAGAAAGTTTCGCCGAACTTGAATGTAAATCGAGCGGCGGTTCTTGCCGTCGAGCGGGCCGCTGACGGGCTTGCCTCTGCCATCCTGATAGGCGCTGACATGAGGCATCACGGAGGGGCCATAGGGAGTCTGGTCAAGCGAGCCTGAGACCGCCAGCATCGAATCGCGAAGGGATTCGGCGTCCAGCCTGCGGGGCGGCATATGCGACAAGAGATCGTTGCGCGGGTCCTGTTTGGCTGCGCCAGCCATGTGGTACGCGACCGAGAGCATAATCTTGCGATGCAGCTTCTTCAGGCTCCAACCCTCTTCAATGAATTCGACGGCCAAAGTATCAAGCAATTGTTGATTACTCGGCTCCTCGCCCATACGGCCAAAGTTGTCAACCGACCGCACCAGGCCCTGACCAAAGTGATGCTGCCAGACACGGTTGACGATCACACGGGCAGTTAAAGGATTCTTGGCGCTAGCCACCCATTCTGCCAGTTCCAGTCTGCCGCTGTGATCTCTCTGAATCGGCGTCTCATTCTTCAAGACGGAGTTCATGAAGCCCCGCGGCACAGGCGGCCCCAGGTTCTCATGGCTCCCCCGTATATGCAGCTTGATGTCATTTGGCGCTTCATCCATGCTCACGAGGGCGAAGGTGGTCTCAGGAATCTCGACAGGCGGTTCCACGAACTTACTCGGCAAAGCACTCCCTTCAACCGTGGGCGGCTTCTCGTCATCGGAAAGCACAATTTGGGCGAGCGCAAGGTAGCCGGTCCGGCTGCGATCCACAATCTCGAAATAGCATTCACGGCCAATTTCTTTGGTCATGCGAGTAGTTTTCCATTGCCAATCCGGAAGCGGAAAGAAGTGCGCCGTCTTGTGATCGTCAGCCACCAGAGTGACTCGAAGGTCACCACCGCTGAAGACCCTTTTGTCCGGAGTGGAGCCAAGCACCCGAACATGCATGTACATCTTGGGCATGCGGAATTTGCCGGAGGTTAACGATCCGGTGAGTGCCATCGAGCCTTCGCCTCTTGAATTCGCGACCGTTCCTCTGAGTGTCGCGGCAAACGCCTGTCCCTCGATTCGCCAATCCTTGAATTCAACCAGTTGGTCTCCCGGGCGGAACTGCACCTTGCCGCCATCGATGGTTGGCTCTTTGTGTTGCTTGGCGATTGCCACTCTTGCTTCTTCAATTTGTCTGACGCGTTGCGGACTATCGATGACGGCCTCCCGGGAGTAGCTGCTATGCATGATGCCGGCCATGGCGTAGTAGTCTTTGGTCGGAAGCGGGTCGAACTTGTGATCGTGGCAGCGAGCGCATGACAAGGTAAGGCCATTGAAAGTTTTGCTCAACACATCGAGTTGATTGTCCACCCGATCTGCCCGAGTCTTCACCGAGTCTGTCGCGCTATTCAGGACTTCGCCAAACCAGAAGAAGCCTGTCGCAATCGGAGACTCAATAAATGAACCGTCCTGGCTCAGCCGAGGCCGCGACAGCAAATCACCAGCGAAATGCTCACGGATGAATTGATCGTAAGGGAGATCCTGGTTGAGTGCCCGGATGACATAGTCGCGATAGCGCCACGCATCTGGTTTCTCGTTATCGAATTCATGGCCGTTGGTTTCGGCAAAGCGCACCAGATCGAGCCAATGACGAGCCCACCGTTCGCCATAGTGCGGGGAGCCAAGCAGGCGATCAACCAGCTTTTCGTCTGCATTTGCCGAAGCATCGGAAAGATAAGCTTTGATTTCAGCAGGAGTTGGTGGCAGGCCGATGAGATCGAAACTGATACGGCGCAAAAACTCCCGCCGTCCCAGCGCAGCGGCGGGGTGTAGCTGCTTTGACTCAAGTTTGGCCAGCAGAAAGCGGTCCACATTTGTTCGCGGCCAGGATTGGTCAATCACTTTGGGCACTGGCACTCTGACTGGAAGCTCAAATGCCCAATTCGGTTTGGTCTCTTGTCTTGAGACAACTGGAGCCGTTTCGATACGCGTGTCTGGCGCGCCCATCGCGATCCACTGCCGAAAGTCCTCGATCACTGCGTCACTGAGCCTACCGGTAGGCGGCATCTGAAGCTTGCGGTTCTCGTAGCTGAGTGCCTTAAGGATCAGACTCTCCTCGGGCTTGCCTGGCACAAGGATCGGCCCCGAATCGCCGCCCTTCAGCGTGGCGGTCTTGGTATCCAGCCGAAGGCCGCCAAAGGGTGCTTTCAGCTTGGCATTGTGGCATCCGATACATTGCGTGCTGAGCACCGGACGAATTTTCTTTTCAAAGAATTCATCCCCCGGGGAAAACCCCCATGAGGCCGTGCTTAGCGCGAGGATCGAAAAGAGACTTGACCGCATTGAGCCTATTCTATTCCCCCGAGTGGGACACTGGTTTTAATGCACATCCTGTTGGCGATCTTCTTTCTGGGACAGGCTGGACAACTTGCACCCGTGAGTGAAGAAAAGCGTGAGCCGGGATTCTCTGCTTTTGTTGCCCGCTTAAAGTCTGCTGTGGCCAAGCGCGATGCAAAGGCTCTCAAAAAACTAACAGACGAAGATGTCATTGCCGGTGGTTTTGGCGACAAGGACGAGAAGGGCTGGTTGAAGTTCTCCAATCGCTGGGAGGTGGACCAAAAGACGGGTGCCGTTTGGGATGTACTCGCTGACTTGCTGGAACTCGGCTTCTTTCGCGAGGCCCCTTCAATCTATGTCTCACCCTATGTCGCCTGGAAGTTTCCAAGAGAGCTGGACGGCCAGGACTACCTCGTCGTTCTGCGCGATGCGCTGCCCCTGCGAAAAACCCCTGACAGGGATGGAGCCGTTGTTGCCACTCTTGCTTTCGACATTGTCAAACGCGTGGAAGCAAAGCGGTCTGGCGGCACCTTTGATTGGGTATTGGTAGAGACCGCCAGAGGCGTACGAGGCTACGTTCAGTCGGCTGTTGTTCGAAGCCCGCTGATGGCGCGAGGTCAATTTGCATTAAAGGATGGTAAGTGGCGGCTCTCGGTGCTCGATCGCGCACGCGACTAATCCACCTTCAGCAGGACGCGTTGGGCGACAATCTCGCCACTTGAACTCCTGAGGAGTTGATTGAGGATCTCCTCCAGCTTCTTTGCGTCCTGCGGATCGCGAATTGCCCGGATGCTGTCTTGTTCCACTTCGCTCCGGTCGATCGCCAGCTCGAGACTATCGATTCGCCGGGGGCTCCAGGCCAGGGTCACCGAAGAACTAATGAAACCAAGCCAAAGGGCTGCTTCGGTCGGTAGTCTGAGCTTTTGGTTTGACTGTGTGGGAGGGCTTCCAGCAGCCGGTGGAAACAGAATATCGAAAGTTCCCTGATCGTCGGCCTGGAATGCGTAGAAGAAGCCCGTCCGTGGAACTTGCACTTGTATAGCGATGAGTTCGTTTTTGAGAAAGGTTGTTTCTGTAGGAACTTGCTCCGGCTGCCCAAGATTCTTGCCGGCGCTGGTCTTCTGCCGGAGCAATAAAACTGTAAAGGATTCACGAGCCTGCGTACATGAAAGCAGAAATGCTGAACTCAAAAGCACAGCGGCAAGAACGGAATGGGTGCCGGTGAACATCATAATGGCCCTGCGAGTATAACGCAGGGCCATTAGGGATTCATTGAGGCCAGGGCAAGTCTGAATCGGATAAATTTTGCCGTCTATTTTCAGTCTCGCCACGAACATTCCAATTGGCGTCGTAATGATAGATCTTGATGATTTCATTCGATAAACTGTTTGGTGATCGCAAGGTTAAAAGCTAAGCGTCCTTGCGGAACGACACAAGGAAGTTGCAAAGCTCCTCGAGCCCTTGTCCTTTTTTGGCCGAAGTCGCCAGGATCGGAATTCCCGGACGAATCGCGAAAACATTTGCTTCGGCCTTGTGGCGATCAAACTCGCAAGGGCCGGCAAGGTCCATCTTGGTCAAAACAACCGCGTCTGCTGTATGAAAGAGTTTAGGATATTTGAGCGGTTTATCCTCCCCTTCAGTGGAGCTGAGGAGTACGATTCGAACATCCTCACCCAGATCCCAAGCCGCAGGACAAACCAGGTTCCCGATGTTTTCGATAAAGAGGAAATCGAAGTCCTCAAGCTTCCAGCCTTCTAGATTGCGTTCCACCATATCGGCTTCGAGGTGGCAGAGCGTATGCGTCTTGATCTGCCTTGCCGGGGACCCACTCTCGGCCAGCCTTATCGCGTCGTTGTCGGTCTCAAGATCGCCAACAAGCGCGGCAGAGTGGAAGCCCTGAGCCTTAAGTCGAATCAACGTTTGCTTGAGCAATTCAGTCTTTCCTGTACCAGGGCTCGAGACCCAATTGAAAACTGTGACCCCAGCGGCATGAAAGCGAGAACGGAGATCCTCGGCCAGGGTGTCGTTCTTGTTCGGAACATTCTTGCGAAGTTCAACGATCCTTGTGTTCATCTTTCAATTCCTTGTTGGTTTCAATCTCTACAGATTGGATTGTAAAAGTTTGCCCGCTACGAACCACTCCTGATCGCTGCCCGCATATGGGACAGCAGAAGATCGTGACCGGTTCGTTTTGAATGATGAAGGTCGCATCTTCGATAATGGTTACTGCTGCGGCGCTAGGATAACTGAAGCGAAAAGCTTCGATCGATACGCCGCTAAGTTCACCGGCAAGCAACGTGATTGAGATCATTCGCATTGCCTCGGGTTCAGCGACTGACTCGATCACCGATTCCACCGTTGCGCAGCTGAGAGAAAGCTCGTGCATTGTGTCAGCTTCAGCATAATGCCGATTTTGCCAAGAGTCTCCGTTGAAATTAGATAATGTCCTTGCTTGACCATGAGCTTCAAACGCCGGTGGCGAATGCGGGTGGTAGGTATTGTGCCGGGAGTCGGCTTCCGGCCCTTCGTGGCTCGAATCGCAGAAGAATTAAGCCTTTGCGTGTTTGTTCGCAACACGACGAGTGCAGTTGTGATTGAAGTTGAAGGGCTGCCGATTCGCAGGTAGCAAATGATGTGGCTCCCAACAACGGATATGTCGGCGTTATGCTGCCCTACAGCCCAATACATCGATTGTTGTTGAATGGACGACCTGATTTGGATGCTCATGTGATGACGTCCGGGAATCTCCATGGAGAGCCAATTGTGACCGGCAATGATGAAGCTGACGAAAAGCTCAAAGGGCTCGCGGATTTCTTCTTGAAGCACAATCGCGGTATTGTTGCGGCTTGCGACGATTCCGTGGTGAGGCTATATCGAGGCAAACCTGTGGCGATCCGGCGCGGCCGTGGATACGCTCCCTTAGCCTTGGGCCTGCCACTATACGGCATACCCGCGCTGGCCATGGGTGCCGACCTAATATCTTCCTTGGGCATGAGTCAGGGAGGGCGGGCCTATCTTAGCCCCCACATCGGAGATATGGAGAACCTGGCGACACTAGAGGCATTCCGTCGAAACTTTGATCACCTCTCAAGGTTTTACCAATTGGCGCCTGAATTGGTCGTGCACGATGCGCATCCAGGATATGTATCCACAGAGTGGGCCTTGCGATATGCAGCCGCAAACAGCTTGCTTTGCCATCCCGTGCAGCACCATCGAGCTCATGCCGCAGCCGTGATGGCTGAATATGGATTGGGTCCGGATGCGCGTGTGGTTGCCGTGGTTTTTGATGGCACTGGATATGGTGACGACGGAGCGATCTGGGGAGGCGAGGTTTTTGCAGGCAGCCTTCTACGAATGGAGCGCCGGGAGCATCTGTCCTATGTGAATTTGCCTGGTGGGGACGCAACCGCTAAAAGGCCACCGTTGTCCGCTATCGCGCATCTCCACCCTGCGGGGTTGGATTGGTCCGATACGAGATAGAGGCTGAAAGCTACGAGGCGGGTCCTTGGCGTGTTGCCGGCTTGTGGAAAGAAATGCTCTCTGATGAAGCTTTAATTGTCGAAGCCAGGGCCCATCGATTTCATCAAACGATTGCACGTTGAACCTGCGAGAGTGCTCAGAAGTTGGCTGTCGATGTGGGCACCGACGTGGTTGCTTTGTCAGGTGGGGTCTTCCAAAACGTACTCTTGCAGGAAAGCATTTCGTCGAAACTTGAGAAGGATGGACTGCGTATACTGGTTCCGCGATATCTTCCTCCAAATGATGGAGGGCCCGCTTTAGGGCAGTTGTATCTGGGGGCGGTCCAGCACATGCTGGACACGCCCCACAGATCGGTTGAAACGGCTTAGCTGCCGATGGTGCCGCGGCCCCAGGACTTCTTGACGAAAACTACGCCAGGGCGGGGGATCGTGCCCGGCCCGTAGGGCCAACGCGAGGTGGGTTGTGCATAAGTGCCACCTTCACCCGGATGCTGAACCGCCATAAAGAAGGTTTCGTTGTCCGGAGTAAAGGTGGGCCCGCAGGTTTCTGCGCCGATGGGCATCGACATAAAGGGAAGCAATGTTCCGCGGTCTGGACCTTCGGTCACGGCAGCATATATTGCGTCATGCCAGCCAAGGGCGGATTCCATGCCGTCGGTTCCGATCCACAAGTTTCCCTGGTTATCAAAAGCAACGTTATCGGGAGCGCCGATCGGTGATACTTTGTCGCGTGTCGCGCCAGCAAAGTAAGTGCCTTGTGCCTTGTCGTCGGGGTCGCCGCAAAGCATGAAGATGCCCCAGTTGAAAGTGTCGCGAGTGTGGTCGTTGCCAGCTTCTTTGATCTCGATGATGTGACCGGATCGGTTGTTGGCACGCGGATTTGCCGCGTCAATACCAGGGCTGGCTCCAACGCCACGAAGTGAATTGTTGGTGCAAGCCATATAAACAAGACCAGTTACGGGATTGACTTCCACGTCTTCAGGACGATCCATCTTTGTTGCGCCGAGTGCATCGCCAGCCAGACGAAGCCGGATGAGAACGTCAGCCTGATTTCTCCAGCCGTTGGCCATCGTCAGCGGGCCCTGGTTATGAACTACCGGCAGCCACTGGCCACTGCCATCGCTATTGAATTTGGCGACATAGAGCACGCCTCGGTCCAGCATGTCCATGTTGGCCGCGCGGTTGTCGGGATTGAAGGTTCCAGCAGTCACAAACTTGTAGAGATAGTCGAAGCGTTCATCGTCGCCAGAATAAACGACAACCTGACCATTCTTTGCAATCGTCGTGGTCGCGCATTCATGCTTGCAGCGCCCCATCGAAGTACGTTTCTTCGGGATCGAATTCGGATCGTACGGATCGATTTCTACCGTCCAACCGAAGCGATTGGCTTCGTTCGGTTCCTTCGCCTGATCGAAACGGTCGTAGAACGATTCCCAACGCCGTGCCGACGCTCCACCCGTGGTGCCGAGTCGAGCCATATTGTCGCGATTCACGCCGACGGCCATGCCATTCCGGTTTGCAAAATATTGGTTGAAATTTTCTTCTGAAGTAAGAAAAGTGCCCCAGGGTGTTTGGCCGCCTGCACAATTATTGAGCGTACCCTTCACCCGCGTACCGGTGCGGTCCGCAGACGTCTGCAGAAGTGGGTCGCCCGCCGCTGGACCTGTAATGATCATCTCCGTTTCGCCAGTGATGCGACGGTTGTAGCCTGAGTTGGCGTTGTATTGCCAAACACCAAAGAACTCTTCCACTTCGACGACACTGACGCCATGTGCGGCCAACTCGGTATCCACCTGATCTTTGGTAGGTGTGGTGTAGCTAGGGAACATTGCTACCGGATCGGTGTATTCGTGATTCACGCAGAGCAGACCGCGCCGGGAGTTAGTGGAATTCCAGGCAGGAAGGGAATGGTAAGTAATCATGTCGCAGTTGTAACCAAACTGTTGCGACTGGGTAGCACCGGTTTGGCGCGTTGGGTCGAAATCGGGTGCGTTTTGCGTGACTGGGTTTCCCCATGCGATGACCAGGCCAGCATCGTAGCCTTCCGGAACATCAATGTAGTCGTTGCCCTTGCTTAGTTTGATTGGTTTGAAGCTAAGGCCGGTTGTGGCGGCAATGGCAGGCTGTGCGGCCATCGCTCCGGTAGCGGCGATGGCCGCACCCGTGAATACGCCTTTGATCAAGTCGCGGCGATTCAACCCTTCTTCTACAATAGATTTGAAGTCTGGTTCCGGATTAGAGCCTGGAACGGTGTCGGCATTCTCGGCTTCTTTGTCGAGCCAGGGAGCGTTTGTGTGTGTGTTTTCTGGGTGCATGAGATACCTCTCTCTGTAGTGCTTAAGCGAGAGTATCCACCCAGAATCAAAATGCGATTGCAATAGAATGAATTGTTGGTTTAGTTATCGTTGCAAACGCGTTTCAATTCGCTGCCGGCTGAAATCCGGGGCCTCTAAGGATGATTCCCGGTTTCGCTCCCGTATGTTTGCCTTCGTTCACAACCACTACTCCATTGACTATAACTTGTTGAATGCCCGTTGAGAGCTGATGCGGGTTCTCGAACGTAGCTTTATCCCGAACGGTTGCCGGGTCGAAAATAACGAGATCCGCGGCCATGCCCGGGCGAAGGATGCCGCGATTGTGCAGCGACAGCCGGGTCGCAACTGCGCCGGTCATCTTGAACACTGCATCTTCCAGCGGAATCGTTTTCAGCTCTCGCGCGTAAAAACCAAGCACACGTGGGTAAGTGCCATAAGTCCGTGGGTGCGTGGGCCCATTCGCCGTAGCCGGGTTGGTGCCACCGGCATCGGTCGATATCTTGATCCAGGGCATCTTCAACTGCTTTTCAATATTGGTTTCGTTGATGATGTAGTAGATCGTCGAAATCCCGTGCCGCTCAGAACGCAACAGAGCGATCGCAGCTTCTGGCCAGGGCAGATTCATGCCTTCGGCAATTTTGTTCAGTCGCTGGCCGATGTACTTCTTGTTCTCGGGCTTGCGCATCCCAATCGGTTGCACTAAATCGGCGTCGCGGCCCTTGTTATCTTTCAGCATGTCGGCGATGATCCGCCCTCGGCTATCTGGATTGTCAAGGTTGGCAAAGAGCTTCCCGTCAGCGGCTGCCCAATCGGGAAGCAAAGCGGTTAGCGCAGTACCTGAAGCAACATATGGATACATGTTGGCCTGAATATCAATGCCGTCTGCACGAGACTTCTGTATCAACTGAAGTGCCGGATCCAGTAGCTTCCAGTTGTTCCTGCCCACAGCTTTAAGATGGTAAATCTCAACAGGCACCGAACCGTTATTTCCAATCGACATGGCTTCTTCCAGCGCTTCAATAAACTTGTCTGCCTCAGACCGGATATGAGAGATATAAGTACCGCCAAAGGCCGACATCGACTTGGCGAGTTCTGTTAATTCAGAAGTAGAAGCATAAGAGCCTGGCGGGTAAATCAATGCCGAAGCAAGGCCGAAGGCCCCGTCCTGCATCGATTCCTTTACCGCCGCACGCATTACATTCAATTCGTTTGGCGTAGCGTCACCCATTGCGAAACCCTTACCAAAAGCGCGGATGGTCCCCGCACCAACGAAGGATCCGAAGTTTGCCGATGAGCCGCGAGCCTGCATCGCCTTAAGCCAGCGGTCGAAGGAATGCGGCCCGGTGAAGTTCTTGTCCGCCTGGTCGCCAGTCTTTTCGTTCGCTGGAGCATTCGACCATCCTTCTCCCATGATCTCCGTCGTGATCCCCTGTGTAATTTTGGAGATCAGCCGGCCATCGCCCGTTGTCAACGCTTCTCGAGAGTGAGACTGGATATCGATAAACCCGGGGGTCAAAGCAAGCCCTTTCAAATCGAGAGCCTGCTTTGCTGTGGAAGATTTCAAAAGGCCCGCAGGAGTGATGGCTGCAATCTTGCCATCCTTCACTGCCAGGTCGCCCATGTACCAGCCAGCCCCGGTGCCATCGATAATCTTCGCGTTGCGATACAAGAGGTCGTAGGCAACTCCCGCGTATTTCGCATAACCGGGCCCGCGTACGATATCGCCAGGCGTTGCGCCAGTATGTTTGCCACCCTGCCATACAGCAGCGCCATTAACGAAGACCGAGTGTATGCCTGTCGAGATCTGGTGAGGTGCCGTATAGGTTGCCGGGCTACCAACTGTCGCTGCATCAAAGAGCACCAGATCTGCCTTAAGGCCGGGCTTCAGTAGACCGCGATCCATGATGCCGAGCCTGAGCGCAGTAGCTGAAGTCATCTTGCGAACAGCCTCCTCAAGCGTCATCACTTTGCGCTCCCGCACGTAGTGGCCAAGGATCCGAGTAGCCGTCCCGTAGCTTCGCGGGTGCACGAGGCCGGTGGCCTTGTCAGGATCGGCCGCACCGGCGTCAGTGCCAAACTTCATCCACGGCTGCTTCATCTTTGCTTCGACATTCTCTTCGCTCATCATGAAGTAAACAGTCCCAATCCGTTGACGCTCCGAAGCAAGCAATTCAAAGACTGTTTCAGTCCAGGGTTTCGATTTCATGGCCGAGATTTCACTCAGATACTTACCGGCATAAATCTTGTTCTCAGGCTTGAGCAGGCCAAGTACGAGAACCCCTTCAGGCGTTGATGCCCCACAAAGGTTCTCCCAATTAGTGCGATCTGACAACATCTCTGCACGCATCTTCTCGCGAACCGTGGGATTCGAAATATTCTCATAGAGTTTGCCATCTTCTGCAGCCCAGGGAGGAAGGCAAGAGGTTAACCCAGTCGAACCCGCCGTATACGGATACATGTTCGCCTGCAAATCGACACCCTGAGCACGGGCATTGTTAATCGTGGCAAGGAACTCAGTGGACTTCGCCCAATTCCTACGCCCAGCCATTTTCAGATGGTAAAGTTCCACCGGCACCTTGGCTTCTTTCCCGATCCGGATCGCCTCCTCAAGGGCAGGGAAGATATCGTTGGCTTCTGACCGCATGTGCGTGATATACGTGCCCCCATAAGGCGACATTACTTTGGCAACTTCCACAATCTCTTCAGTGTCAGAATACGAACCCGGCGGATAGATCAGTGCACTGGCAAGCCCAAAGGCTCCATCTTCCATCGCTTCTTTCATCGCCGCTTTCATGCTGGCCAGTTCATCCGGTGTTGCTTTGCCGGCGGCCATGCCTTTAGCGAACGCGCGTATCGTACCCTGTCCAACATAGGAACCGAAATTCACGCTCGAACCATGTTTTTTCATAGCATCGAGCCAGCGGGCAAATCCATGCGGGCCAATGAACTGACGGTCTGCCTCTGTTGCAGACTTGGCGCTGGCAGGTGCATTCGATGAGCCTTCCCCCATAATCTCCGTCGTGATTCCCTGAGAGACTTTGCTGATCACGCGGCCATCACCGCTCAGAATTGCCTCGCGCGAATGCGATTGAATATCAATGAATCCGGGAGAGAGAACCAGCGTCCCTTGGCCATCGATCCTTTTGATCGCACTGGTCGAGGCGAGCATCCCGCGCGGGGTCACACGTGCGATCCGGTCTTTGCTGACTGCCAGATCCCCGTAATGCCAGGGGGAACCCGAGCCATCTACGATCCTTGCATTCGTAATGATCAAGTCAAACTGTGGAGACTGTGCACCGAGCAGTGCAACAAGCAAAAAGAGAATGGAACCACGCATAGGGAAGAGTCTATCGAAAGTTGCATCTCTCTAAAGCCTTCGCCCTCTCAGCCCATGAACATTTACCGCTGGATCGGCTCCACCATCGTCACTCCAGTGATGACCGCCGCAACGGCTGGGCCCTACCGGATCACGCAGGGTTCCCAGTGACTAGGCCAGGTCTTCGCGACAGCTTCTAATCAAGGCCTAACCAAATGAAAAAGGGGCTGGTGCATCGCTGCACCAGCCCCTTTTTCTTCACCGGCTAGGGCTTTTGCGTCTGCGCGTCATTCTTCTGCCGGTGAATGCGCCGGCTGATCTTGTTCTGATCCTGGTGCAGATCTTTGCGCTCTTCACGCGTAACGACACCATCAGCCTTGGCGGCACGCTTCTCGCGCTGCAAAGCCTTCTCCTGCTTCGCAAGCCGCACCGTCTCACGCTTGTTGAGGCTACCGTCGGCAACCCCAGCAGCGATTCGCTTCTGTTGGTTGCTTTGGCGCTTGGCGACTCCCGGGGTTGCTTCTTGTGCAAACAGGGCACCAGCCAATGTGATTGTGATTAGGATGATTGACTTCATGTCAGGTTGAACACGCCGTTTATTCGAATGTCGCGGTCTTTCTTATTGAACATAAAAAAGAACTGGCGCGCTGGGATAGCCGTCTCCACTGGTCAACACGAGTCCGTGCGGGCCTGATGCAAGGCCATTGGGAACAACCGCATTGATTTGATACAGGCCAATGAATCCCGGTGTTAATCCGGAGTAAGCGACTGCTGCATTTCTCCCACCTATTGCGACAGTTGCTGGTTGGAGCGTTGGGCTCAGTTCCGTAAGACTTGAAGGCACCCCAGGATTCGGCGGGTTACGCACAGGTCCCAATCCCGTGGCATAAATCACAATCGCTCTGCCTGGTCTTTCACCGGAATTAGGTCCATTCACGCTTCCATTCTGATTCACCACTACCCCAACCCCAGAAGCCTGCTGGAAGATTCCAGGCACAGCCGGAACAATATCCACTCTGACAGGCGTCCCCGGAACGTTGTCGCGAATCACGCGCAGCACAGCATTCTGCACCGGCTGATAATTGTGCGGGATCATCGCATTGATCTGATTGGGGCTGACAAAAAACAGTGGCAGACGCTGGTTGTTGATCTCAACGCGCACGTTTCCGAGAAGGTCTGGAATTGGAGTTTGTGTCACTCCTTGTGTTACTCCTGCCAGATCGAATCCAAATACGCTGAAGATCCCACCCGGGCTCAGCACCCCCGGCAGAAAGCTCGCTGCATTGACCACTCCAGCTCTCAGCGCTAGCGGCACGTTATTTCCCACCGCCAACACCACTCCAACTTCTTGCACTCCAAAAGTCGTCAGGTTGCCCGCAGGCCCGATTCGCACTGTTCCGACATATCCGCCAGGTGCCAGATTCTCTGTAGTGACGTCAACGTTGATCGTGGCCGGAGTCTGGCCGGATTGCGGCGACGCAAAGAGCCAATTCGAACTCGTTGATGTAGAGGTCGCTGTTGTCACGTTGTACCGGATACTTCCTTGATTCGTCGCCATGCTGATGCGTTGGATCGCTGGTTTGTTTTCTGGTCGATCCGTCGTAAAGAGCAATCCATCCGGTTCAATCGTTAGAGTCGACGCCACTCCGCCTGATCTCACCTCAAATACCAGTCGCCCAGGGACATCGGAGTTCAGGCGTCTCCTGATGAGCCCATTGGCGTTGGAATCGAGAAAAGCTCTGGACAAACCAGAACCCGGCAATTCGAAATTCGCATCCGCCTGGACGGTAGACCCATTGGAATAACCTGCGCGGGCCGCATATCCTCCCGTGCCACCGCCACCCCCTGAGACATCTCCAGATTCCCACTGGATCGTCTCGTAGTTAAACTCGATGTCGAAATTGCCGGCGGCCGTATCAGAGCGGTCGATCAACACAACTTGAAATGAATTCAGCTTGTCGTCTTTGCGCCGGTAATATCCAACATTTCGCCATGTCGCAGCAAAGGCGGGACGGCCATTCACCACGCCTCGTCCATAAGTGACTGGGGCTGACCGGGTTCCTGTCGTATCCACGTCCGCCCAAAAGGGCGCAATGATTACTCTGCCCGTTTCGACAATCCTCTGCGGCGTGTAGTCGGGTAACGCAGCGTCGAAAGTGATATTCCCGTTGTTGTTGACGAAGACAGTGTCTTGAATGCGACCAAAGAAATTGATTCGGAATCCCAATTGAAAAGGACTGTAAGACTCATCGTCGTTGCGCTCCAACTGATTTTGATAAAAGCTTGTATTGTTGCGGATGGCTTGGGCGCAAAGGCCAGAGGTCAATGCTGTAAACACGATTAGTAATCGAAGGAACATTCCAACTATCTTAATGTGAGAATCATCGGCAATCCAAAGCGGGGTCGCAATGTCAAAAGAGGCTGGGCCTCAACCTGCGCCCCAGGCACAAGGTCAAGTCGCCACTTCTGACAGATGGTGGCAAGGCAAAGAATTCCTTCCAGCCACGCAAACCTCTCCCCAATACAGAGTCTCGATCCAGCCCCAAACGGAAGAAACGCATACCTATGTTCAGGTTCTCTACGCCCAGGTACAAACAATTCTGCGTCTTCAAATAGTTCAGGGCGTCGATGCAACACCGCCATGGAAACCAGCACAATCGCTCCACTTCGTAGTTGAATCAAGGGAGTCTCGATGGGCTTCAGTGCTCGCCTGCCAAGAATCCAGACTGGCGGATAGAGTCGAAGCGATTCTCGAAATACAGCGGCAGTTTGAGGAAGTTTCGCTGCGTCAGCCATAGTGGCCGGTCTGCCCTGAAGCACCCTGTCAATTTCTTCTTCCATGCGCTGACGCTCTTCTGGGTGCTGCGAGAGCATATAGAGCGTCCACGACAGAGCATTCGCTGTAGTGTCGTGTCCCGCCACAAACATGGTCATCAATTCATCGCGCAATTGCAGATCCGGCATCCCAATCCCGGTTTCTGGGTCCTTTGCGTTCATGAGCATTGAGAGCAAATCCGAGTGCTCGGTCTTCGACTGTCGACGATCTGCGATGAAGCCGTAAATAATCTCATCTAACTCCTTCAGCGCAGCTCGATATCGTCTTCTCAACGGAGACGGAATACTGAGCAGGAGGTTCCCCCAGGGCGTCACCAGGTGGTTCAGCGTACGCACGACCTGATCGAGCGCAACTCCGATTTGTTCAGACTGTGAATTGGTTTGTGTAGAAAACAGAGTTTGAGAAACTATGTCGAGCGCAAGATTCCCCATGTCATGTGCCGCATTGATGGGTTCTCCGTTTCTCCATCCAGCAGTCAATCTAGTGGTTGCCGCCACCATCTCATCCGCATATGCCGACAATCGATCCCTATGGAATGCCGGCTGCGCCAGCCGCCGTTGCTTCAGATGAAGGGGCTCTTCGCTAGTAAGCAACCCCTCGCCAAAAAGCCCACGAGTGCGGCTGATTCTCGGGAACTTCTCAAAACTCAAAGAGTGGCGAATCAAAAGATCCTCAATGATCTCAGGGTCATTGAGCAAAACGAACTCCCGATTCCCAAACTGTATGCACGCAACAGGTCCTTGCGCCTCAGCTGCGGCACGAAAAAACGCAATCGGATCAGACAGGAGCTGAAAGGGATTTGGCAGGCCCAAATTAAAGAGATGATTGGACTTATCAAAAGACTCAATTTGAGTCTTCTGTACAGAAGTGTTAACCTTTTCGTAATCCACGTTCGCTTAAGAGCCCCGTTCTGCTCTGGCAAAATCTACAAATTCAACTGTTTCAGGGGGTTTTCGTGAAAGTACCTCACAGGTCTTCGCTTTTTCTTTCCTTGTTGCTACTGCTGGCAACAAGTGTTTTTGGACAAACATTCCGGGGCTCGGTTGCCGGTAGTGTTGTGGATGCTTCCGGTGCCGCCGTGCCGGATACCACTGTCAAATTGATCAATGATGCCACGGGCTATTCTCGTGAAGGTGTCTCCACCGCCAGTGGTGACTTCAATTTCCCCGATCTTCCGCTCGGCTTCTATACCCTCACCTTTAGCAAAACTGGATTCCAGACCACCAAGGTCGACAAGATAGAAGTGGCCGTCAGCCGTGTAACGAATCTTCCAGTGAAGCTTGCTGTTTCCAGTCAAGCCACCACCGTCGAGATCAGCGCCGTCGCCGCCTCGATCGAAACCACCTCAACGACTCTCGCCAACGTCGTAAATCCGCAGATGGTGCAGGACATGCCCATGAACGGCCGCGACTTCCGTCAAATGCTGAAGATGGCGCCCGGCGTCAATCCGCTTAACAACAGCGTCAACGGCATGCGCACTTCCGGCAACAACTATCAGATCGATGGTGCTGACAACAATGACGCCTTCCACAATACTTCTGCTGTAAATCAGGGCGGTGTCGCCGGTATCGCTGGCACATTGCTGCCCGTAGAAGCCATCGACCAGTTCGCCATTGCAACCAATGCCAGTGCCGAACAAGGCCGCAACGGCGGCTCCAACGTAAACCTCGTCATCAAAAGCGGTACCAACCAATTGCACGGTAGCGCCTACTACTTCAATCGTCGTGAAGCACTTGCTGAGTTGAGCCCCTTCCAGGCTCCCGGTTCAAAGAAGCGCGTGGTCCGCAACGACCAGTACGGCTTCAGCCTCGGTGGTCCAGCCATCAAGAATAAACTCTTCTACTTCATGACGGGCGAAGCTCAAAAGGCCATCGCCGCCATCAGCCTTCGTGACACTCACCCCTCCTCTGCCTTCGTCGAACAAGGCCGTGCACTCCTGCGCCGCTACAGCATTCCAGAAAGCCCCTTGGCCTCTCGAGTTTTGAGCGCCTGGCCAACACGCTTCAACAACCTCCCTGCTACCCCTAACAACCTGGTCGCCGGCGATCAGAACGATTACGACAGCTACAACGGCATCGTAAAGGTCGACTACAACATCAACGAAAAGCACTCCATTGCCACTCGCTACTACGGTGGCACCGGTAAGCAATCTGCATCCTCTGGTGGCGTCTATCAGGAATACTTCCAGGTCGCCCCAAGCCGCATGCACAACGTCAGTGTTGTAGCAAACTCAACTCTTTCCCCTCGCTTGTTTAACAACTTGATCCTCGGTACAAACTACTTCCTTCAGGTCTTCAACGACAAGGACACTAGCTTCAATCCGGTCGGTCTCGGTTTCAACACCGGTGTTACCGAAGCGAGCTTGATTGGTACTCCCACCCTGCGCATCACCAACTTCGCGGGTGCTGGTTTCACACAGCCCCTGGGCCGCATCGACACCACCGGCCACATCACCGATAACCTCAGCTACACCGTCGGCCGTCACCAAATCAAGGTGGGCGGCGAATATCGCCGCGCCGTACTGGACGTCTTCTACGACACCAACAAGCGTGGCAGCTTTACGTGGGATGGCTCGGCTGGCCCGTGGCGTGCAGATGCGTCAGTACCTGCACAAGATCGCAGCATGGCGGATTTTCTCGCTATGTTGACCACTTCAAATAACGGTGCTTCTATCACCCGTGGTCAGTTGCAACGTGACTATCGCCAGAACAGCATTGACGGATGGTTCCACGATAACTTCCAGGTCAATCGCCGATTGAACTTGAACTTCGGTGTCCGCTATACCTTCAACGGTATCCTTCACGACATTGACAAGACGATCACCAACTTCATTCCCGGTCGTGGATTTGTAACCCCCGGTAAGGACATCGAGCGCCTCTCTCCGAACGACTTCAACAACTTTGCTCCGCGCTTCGGCTTCGCCTACCAGCCTTTTGGCACTGGCAAGACAGTTGTCCGCGGCAGCTGGGGATTGTTCTATGACACTCCTCCGCTCAACTTCATCGTCGCCAACACAAGCCCTGGCAACGGCAGCGCTGCTGGCGTTCATGCCAATCCCGGCGGGCCAGAGCCAGTCTTTAATATCAACCTGACTGGTACTCCTACTCAGATTGTTGCCGGTCAGGCCATTTTCGGATCTGCCGCTCCCCGTCCTCCCTTTGGCGCCTACGGCATCAACCAGGACTTCCGCATGCCCTACGTGCAAAACTACAACCTGAACATCCAGCAGCAGTTGGGTAACGGAACGATCTTTCAGACTGGCTATGTTGCCTCAACCGGCCGCAAGCTCAGCCTGCTGAGAAACATCAACGCTCCGATCCCCGGCACGACCGGCGATGTCCAATCACGCCGTCCCTTCAATGCAACCTTTCCAACCATTGCTGCCATCAACATGCTTGAGTCCATCGCCAATTCCCAGTACCATTCCTGGCAGTCCTCCATCCGGATCACTCGCTGGAAGGGTTTGATGGTAAATGGCAACTACACTTGGAGCCGCCAGATGGACAACGGTACAGACGTCCGCAATGTCCTCCCGGCCAACAGCTACGACCTGCGTCGTGAGTATGGTCCAGGCACCATTGATCTCGCTCATATCTTTACCGGATATGTAGCTTATGATCTCCCGCAATTTACCCAGCGCATGAAGCCGCTGACCCAGGGCTGGCAGTTCGGCAGCCTCTTCCAGGCAACGACCGGTACGCCGATCAATATCACTGCCGGCGTAAATCGTTCGAACTCCTTCGACAACCGCGACCGCGTTGACGTCATCGGTTCACCCACTGTTGGCGTTCAAGACCCCACCGTTCCTGGCGGAGCACGACGCTACTTCAGCGCAGCTAATTTCGCCTTGCCAGCCGTCGGCACTTTCGGCAACATCGGACGCAACGCTCTGCGCGGCCCCGGCTTTGCCGCAACAGACTTCTCGATCTTGAAGAGAACCGCCATCACGGAACGCATCAAAACCGAATTCCGCGTTGAAATCTTCAACCTCCTCAACCGTGCCAATTTCGCCAATCCAGGCACCAACTTTAATGCCGCCACTAGTTTTGGACTCATCACCAACACCCGTAA
>CAZZGS010000008.1:16965-22632 GCA_964653845.1 uncultured Bryobacter sp. | reverse complement strand
GATGCGGACGCTCACGCGCAAGCCAACCCATGTGCGCCTCAGCGAAGAAATGCTGGCGGATTTCCAGAAGCGCGTTAACCTCGTTCAGCTCGGATGATCCACGCTCCTACACTCAAAGAACTCCCCGAGGTCGAGCACGGCTTTGGCACGCGTGAAGACGAGGCGTGGCTCCCTGAGGCTGGCCATGCCTGGGTCAAGCAAATTCACTCTGGCAAAGTTCTTCGCAGCAAAACTGCAGGCCTCCAGGGCGAAGCGGACGCCCTCATTACCACCACTCCTGAACTCTGGATCTCGATCCGCACGGCAGACTGCCTGCCGATACTCCTCGCCGATCCCAGTGCCAGAATCGTAGCCGCAGTGCATGCCGGATGGCGAGGCACTGTTGAAGAAATTGTTGGCCGCACCGTTCACGAGATGTTGGCCCTTGGTGCAGAGCTCTCTACACTCAGCGCCGCCATCGGCCCGGGCATTGGCCTGTGCTGCTTTGAAGTTGGCCCTGAAGTTTCGCCTCACTTCGGTGCTGAAGGCAAGACCTGTGTCGATCTGGCCGAGGCCAACGAGCGACAGCTTTTAGAAGCGGGCCTCGATCTGGAGAAGATCTGGGTTTCAAAGCACTGCACCAGGTGCAACCCGGATCTCTTTCACTCTTTCCGAAGGGACGCCGAAGCCGCTGGTCGTATGGTCAGCGCAATTCGCATTATTTAATCCAATGCCAGAACAAGTAACTGTACTGCTGCAGCAATGGCGCGAAGGCGACCCCGGTGCCCTCGAACTCCTTACTCCGATCGTTTATGACGAGTTACGCCGCCTTGCTGCCAGCTACCTTCGCAAAGAGCGTGACGGCCACACCCTGCAGCCTACGGCGCTTCTGCATGAGGCATACGTCAAGCTCGCGAATCAGGAGAATCAGGACTGGAAGAACCGCGCCCACTTCTTCGGCGTAGCCGCGCACTTGATGCGTCAGATCCTCGTCGACCATGCCCGCGGCCGCAACCGCGTAAAGCGTGGTGCAGGTGTCGCCAACGTCCAACTCAACGAAGCCATGGATGCAGCCCAGCAGCGCCCCGAAATTCTCGTCGACCTCGATGATGCTTTGAACGAGCTCGTAAAGTTCGACGAGCGCAAAGCCAAGGTAATCGAGATGCGCTTCTTCGCCGGCATGAGTGTGGAAGAGACTGCCGAAGCTCTGTCGATCAGCGTCGCTACAGTCGGTCGCGAGCAACGCATGGCCGAAGCCTGGCTTGGCCGCTACATGAACAACGAAAAGGTTTAAAGATGCTCTCGCGCATCGGCCCCTATCGCATCCTCTCTGTGCTTGCACCAGCGCTTCGCATCGGCCACTTCCAGCGCGGCATGTTCCCCTATCAACAGGCTGAAAATATTGCTAGAGCACTGCGTTTGAACGACCCCACTCCAGGCCTGCGTGAAGAAGGCATCGAGCTTTTTGCAATCTTTCCCCAATCCGGCGCAGCCCGATCCATCGTTAGACTAAGGAATGAACTGAAGAATTGATGTCTCCCGAACGCTGGCAACAAATTGAATCCGTCTTCCAGACAGCAGCCGACCTGCCCACGGCTGACCGTCGAGCTTATCTCGACCAGGCCTGCGCCGGCGACGAAGACCTCCGCGCCGAGGTAGGATCCCTGCTCGACTCCGAAGGCCTCAGTCACGTCGCGCCAGCCATCGAAGAAGCCGCCCAATCGGTCTCCGGCCTGAGCACGCTTGAGGGCCAACGTCTTGGCGCCTATGAACTCCTCGCTCCGATCGGCGAAGGCGGCATGGGCACCGTCTACAAAGCCAAGCGTGTCGATGGACAGTTCGAACAGGATGTCGCTATCAAGATCATCCGCGCTGGTGCAATCAACCCTCTGAACGCCCGCCGCTTTCTCGAAGAGCGCAACCTGCTTGCCCAACTCCAGCACCCCTCCATCGCCCGTCTGATTGACGGCGGCGACCACGCCGGCATTCCCTACATCGTCATGGAACTCATTGATGGCCTCCCCATTGATGCCTACTGCAGACAGTGGCATCTCACCGTCAAAGAGCGCCTTGAAATCTTCATCCAGGTCTGTGAAGCCGTCCAGCATGCCCACGCAGCTCTCATCGTCCATCGCGATCTCAAGCCTTCCAACATCTTGGTAACCCCCGATGGCACTCCAAAACTGCTCGACTTCGGAATCGCCAAGCTGGTTGTTGATGGTGAAACCTCAACCCAAACCGGTTGGATGATGACACCCGATTACGCCAGCCCCGAACAGGTGCGCGGTGAATCGATCACGGTCGCCTCAGACGTCTACTCTCTAGGCATCGTTCTTTACGAACTTCTCACCGGCGAACGTCCCTACAAGCTGAAAAACTATTCCCCAGCCGAGATCCAGCAACTGGTCTGTACTACCGAGATCCACCCGCCTTCCCACCACGTTCTCACCGAAACACGCTTGCGAAAGCAACTCGTCGGCGACCTCGACAACATTGTGCTCATGGCCTTGCGCAAAGAAGCGGCCCGTCGCTACGGTTCGGTCGCCCAATTCGCCGAAGACATCCGCCGCCATCTCGCTGGCGAGACCGTTATCGCTCGTCCCGACACCTTCACCTATCGCTGGTCCAAGTTCGCTCGCCGCAACCGTCTACCCCTCGCTCTGGCTACTCTTCTGGTTGCTGCAGTCACCATCGGCGCCGCCCTCACCGTCCGCGAAGGTATCCGTGCCCAGCGGCGCTTTGATGAAGTCCGCAGCCTCGCCAGTAGCCTCTTGAATGAAATCGACCCCGAAGCCGCCAAGCTCCTCGGTTCCACCAAAATGCGCAAACTCCTGGTGGAAAAGTCGGTCACTTATCTTGATCGCCTCGCGTCCGAATCGGGCGATGATGTCCCGCTCGGCAAAGAACTCGCCCGCGCATACCACCGGGTCGGAGACATTCAAGGACACGGCCGCTCTGACAACCTGGGTCTCTTCAATGAATCCCTGGCCAGCCATCAAAAAGGCATCGCCATCGAAGAGCCTCTGTTTAGACTCTCGCCTAACGACAATGAGCTCAGGCGCAGCCTGGCTGTGGGCTACGCTCATACTGGGGACCTTTACTCCCGCCGCGGTGACTCAAAGACTGCCGAGGCTTTCCTCCATAAGGCCTACCTCTTGGCCGACAAATCAGACCCCAGAGCCTACATCGATGTCCGTGTTTCGATGAATCAGTGCTGGATGCTCGAAGGTCGCTTGGAGGATTCACTTCGCGTGGGCCTGGAAGCAATTGAAGCCGCAAAACTGCTGCCGGATCCAACGCGACTGATTGCCCTCTATGTTTACAATTCTGACGTTGCAATGTTTTTGGGCGATGCCGCCCAGGCCTTCACTTTCAACCGTCTCGCCATAGAGATGACAGAAGCCCGCAAGAAGCTCGGTGAACTTCGCAACGACGAGCAAGTCAGGCTTGCCGCCATGAACTACAACATGGGCGAGCTCCTGTCCATGTACGATCAACCTAATGAGATGCGGCCTTGCGAGGCGATTCCATACCTGCTTCAGTCCACGGCTACTTATGAGCGGCAACATCTCGAAGCTCCTAAATCAATCAATTTACTTGTACTGTTGTCTGCTTCTTTGAATAATCTGGCCGGTGCCCAAGCCCTCTGTGGCAAGAAAGAGGCGATTGCCACCGCCGAGCGCGCCAAGACCATTTATGGCACTAATCGAGCGAGAACCAACCCTAATCTCGATCTCGCTCTGGGCGTCGCCCACTTTCAAGTCGGCGATCTCGATCAGGCCAAGCGCTATTTTGAAGCCATCAAGGCACAAGACCTTACGGCAACGGAATACCTGGCTGAAATCGCAGCCAGGAAAGGAAATACAGCTCAAGCACGCCAATTGCTTGCCGACGCAAGAAAGAAGCGTGAGCCACTTCTCAATCGCCCTGCTTACTCTCAGCGCTTCGAAAATTATCGCCAGGCCTCAAACCTCTCAAGAGCAATTCAGCTTGGTGATGCCTCTGCCGGCTTCAGGCAGCAAGCTCTGGAACTCCTGAAAGTCTATTCACTTAAAGGCGCAGCCGCATCGGTCAATAAGCTGCGCGCGCAATTGCAATCGCTAAAATAGTCGTCATGTTGCCTTCCACCAGGCGTCTTTATTGGGAAGACGATCATTGCATGTCAACGCAAGCCCGTGTGTGGCCTACACCGGCGACCGCCTTGCCTTCGACCAGACCCGCTTCTATGCAGGAGGCGGTGGCCAGCCATCTGATTCGGGCTCGATCACCATCGACAACATGGAAACCATCACCGTTACCAGCGTTGAGGCGGGCGAGGGCGATGTCATCTGGCACCATCTCGCAACCCCCGTTAAAGGCAATCCGGTCGTTGTCATCCAAAACCGGGGTAGTGGTGATTCCATTCAACACCACTGGTTGATCCTTGTCTCGCCTTGCTCAGTAAACATGTCCGGCGGACTGTCTCAACTGATATTGGCACATAGGGCAACACACAACGACAAACCTGATAAGCGCACCATCTTACATAGTTGTCCAGCGTTATGAATCGACTCACTAATGAAGCGGTCGCAGTTCACTTCACCCTCTTCACTGCTCTACTTTTGAAGACTCGTGGGATATTCAAACGATGCAAAGGCTTCCAAGCCAGCCGCCTTCAGAACCTCCTGCACCGGCCCTACTGCGCGCACAAGATATAGACGCTGTTTATCCCGCTTCAAGTAACTTACAAGTTGGAGAATCAATCCCAGCCCCACGGAATCAATCTTGTTCGTCACAGCAAAGTTGAGTATGATTCGGCTCGTCTCGCCAGAACCCCGGTACTTGCGATTAAATTCCTTCCGCGACTCCCATCCAAAAGATTCGGGTATGAAAAATTCCTGATCTAGATCGTCGTGAATCATTTTAGAAAAGCTCGATTTCCCCAGGCGCAAGATCCTCTTGGCTTGGCTTATGCCCCGCCTGTTCTTCGTACTGCGTCAGGCGCATTTCCGCGAGCTCAATTTCTGGTTGCGCGGATGGATTCTGGCCGTCGATTCTGCCCATCTGCAATTCCTGTAAGGTTGAGCGCAAAGCTTCCAGATCTTTGGAACTACGATCCAAAACCTGCCTCGTGATGTCGTCAAATTGCATGGTCGTTAAAGCCCCATCGCAGCGCCCCCCAAGCGCTGTCGTGCTTTGGTCAAGACGCTGCAAAAAAAGACCAACTTTTTGCTCCGTTGATTCTAAAGTCCCCCTCGCTCCATCCATTTGCCGGATTGCTTTAAGGGTCCTTGAAAAATCGAAGCTTGCCGCCTCAGCGCAACTCGCCATCATCGCATCCTGCGTCTCAATTGCCAGATGCACCGCTTTGTCGATCTCCTCACTTACCAATCGCGAGCGGTTTGCCAACAAATGCACCTCGCTTGCAATCACATGAAATCCGTTGGCGTCTTTCCCCAAACGCGCTGCTTCAATTTGCGCATTCACGGCCAGAAGATTTGTCTGGTCGGCGATCCAGTTCAATGCCTCAAGTTGTCCTTCTACCCGTTTCAGATGGCCGGAAAGCGTCTCAATTAAGTCGTAGGTGTCCAAGTTCAGCTTGCTCGCATGGGCCATCATCGGGATTGTGGGCTCAACCTCTTGAACCGCCAATTCCAGATGATTTCTCACTTCACTAAGACTTCGGTTCAACAATTTGGCAAGATTATC
>CAZZGS010000008.1:0-16865 GCA_964653845.1 uncultured Bryobacter sp. | reverse complement strand
ACAGCCACCCACGATCCCGCCATCCAACTGGCCATCATCACTACTCCACCCATCAACAAGACTGGAAGCAATGGCCGGATATCTGTCCACAAGTTTTCACACCGCTTCACATGGCTCTTATCGGTAATTACATTACCGGCTTCAACCAAAATTTCGCAGTGCTAATCTGACACCTGCCAAGATCTGCCCACCGCCATCTCCACTCCAAAATTCTCTGCCACAGTCTTGCCTATATCAGCCAGTGTTTCGCGTGTCCCAAGAGCTTTCCCCTGAGCAATACCAGGACAGTACGCCAGCAGCGGTACATACTCGCGGCTATGATCTGTCGACGCCGTAGTTGGGTCGCAACCATGATCCGCAGTCAAGATCAGCAGGTCATCCGCCTTTAACGCCCCCATCAAAGCCGGCAGCGCCGCATCGGTCTCCTCCAGCGCCTTGGCGTAACCCTCAACATTATTGCGGTGTCCATAGAGCGAATCAAAGTCCACCAGATTTGTAAAGATTAACCCGCGCTCTACTTCCCCCAGCGCCGCAATTGTCTTCGCCAGCCCCTCGGCATTATTCTTCGTCTTGTCGTAGGTCCGGATTCCGCGGCCCAAAAAGATATCGAAGATCTTCCCAACGCTATGCACCGGCACGTGCGCAAGGTCCAGTGCATCGAGCAACATCTTCGGCGGCGGCACTGCGTAATCTTTACGATTCGCGGTCCGCGTATAGTTTCCACTAGACCCCGTAAACGGCCGCGCAATCACCCTGCCCACCTCAAGCGGACCACTCAACATCTTCCGCGCCAGCTCGCACATCCGGTACAGCTCAAACAGCGAAATCACATCTTCATGCGCCGCAATCTGAAACACACTATCGGCGCTCGTGTAGACAATGGGATCCCCGCTCCGTAAATGTTCATCGCCAAGTTCCGCAATAATCTCGGTCCCACTGGCTGCCACATTCCCCAGCGTCCCTCGTCCAATCTCGGCCTCAAAGCGAGCCATGAACTCCGCAGGAAAGCCCTGACCAAACAAAGGGAACGGCTTCTCAAGCAAGATCCCTACCATCTCCCAGTGCCCTGTCGTCGTATCTTTGCCGGGGCTCTTAAGCGCACAACGCCCATAACTCGCCAGTGGCACCTCCGCTGCCGGCAAACCAATAAATTCCCTAATATTCCCCAGTCCCAGCCGGCAAAGATTCGGCAGGCTCAACGGCCTCTGCCGTGCAATATTGCCCAGCGTATCGCTCCCCTCCGGATCTCCATAAGCAGCCCAGTCCGGCATCGCCCCAATCCCGACGCTATCAAGAACGATCCAAACAACGCGGTTGAATTTCATTCCGGTTTTTTCCTCGACTCCTCAAACATCGCCTTCATCCGCGCCGCCCGGTCCCTAGCCATATTGAGATAACTATCGTTCTTGATGATCCGGTTCAACAGCGGGTAATAAACCTCATAGCTCACCAGACGCTTTTTGTCCCAGGCCGCCTCCAGGTGCAACAGCGCACGATCCACCCCGAGCCGCTCAAACTTCGCCGTCCGCTCCAGATCAAAGTACAGGTTCACCGTTTCGTTCATCCGCTCAAACCAGTCCTGAAGCGCATTTGCATCAAGATCTTGCGAATAGTTGAACTTCACCTCGTGCTTGGTGGCCCCGTTCGTATAGCGATAAGTTTTCTCGCCCATCCGCGCCACGGGCAACCCGCTCTCGAGCTTCCTCTGAAAGAAATCAACTTTGGCCGCAAGTCCCCACACGGTCTTCACTTCATCCGGCAGCAGTTTAAACTTCACCGGCTGCTCATCCTCAGCACTCTCTTTGTAAATCGCCTCGCCCGTAGGCTCAACGATGATCTCCATGTATTCGGGCTTCGATTTTGGGAAGCTCTTGGAATAGAAGATCGTGCCTTCTTGCCCGGCAAGTGGCCACACCATCAGAATCGTCCAGACAAAGCGAATCATACTCTTCTCATTGTCGCTCGACAGATCGCTGCCGCAAGCGCATCTGCCGCATCCTCGGGCGGATTCTTCTCCAGCCCCAACAGCGCCCGCACCATCAACTGCACCTGGCTCTTCTCGGCATTCCCATATCCCACCACCGCCATCTTAATCTCCCGCGGACTATATTCATGCACCTCCATCGGCGCTTCCCTCGCCATCACCATCGCTACCCCTCGCACCTGCGCCAGCTTGAGCGAACTCTGCGTGTTCTTGGCGACAAAGACCTCTTCAATCACCGCCTCCTGTGGCCTGTACTCGGCAATGATCTCCCGCAACCCGCGAGCGATAACGCAAAGCCTGTCCGCCATGGGCTCTTTCGGATTGGTCTTAAAAACACCGAAAGCGATGGCCGCATGTCGCTTACCATCGCTCTCGATAATGCCGTAGCCGGTTCTCTCGGTCCCGCAGTCAATTCCCAGGATTCGCAATGTGCGTCCTAAGACATCGCCGCAATGGCGCTCTCGTCCGGCTCGTAATTCGTATACACGTTCTGTGTGTCGTCGTAGTCTTCCAGGTTTTCCAGCAATCGCATCATGCCCGGAGAGTGCTTGCCGTCGATTGCCATCGTGTTCTTCGGAATCAATCCGACTTCCGCCGAGAGCGTCGGAATCTTCGCCTTGGCCAGCGCTGCCACAACAGCATCGTGTGCGTCCGGCGCACTCAATACACTCCAGCTATCGCCGTCGTTCTGCACGTCGTCGACACCGGCCTCCAGCGCAACTTCCATAAGCTGATCTTCGTTCGTCTTATCGCCTTCAATGATTACCTGGCTCTTGCGTTCAAACATCCAGGCCACCGAATTCGGTTCCCCCATGTTGCCGCCAGCCTTGCCAAAGATGTGACGAATATCACTTACCGTGCGCACCCGGTTATCAGTCGCGCATTGTACGATCACCGCCGCACCACCAGGCCCATAGCCCTCGTAAGTCACTTCTTCGATCGTCGACCCCTCAAGCTCACCGGTACCGCGCATGATCGCACGCTTGATGTTGTCGGCTGGCATCGATACAGACTTTGCCGCCACAATCGCCGTGCGCAATCGAGCATTTGTTTCCGGATCGCCACCATTGCGGGCTGCGATAAGAATTTCTTTGATCAGACGGGTAAAGATTTTCCCGCGCTTGGCGTCAATTGCCGCCTTCTTGTGTTTGATAGTGTGCCATTTGGAGTGGCCTGACATAATGTAAAAAAACCTTCCACCAGTATCCTATAGCAAGGCGTCTAAAAAAGCAGTGGACTTGAACAACCGTAAAGATCTCGTATACCTCATCCTCGCAGGGCTTTTCGTGGCAAACGCGCTTCTTGGAGAAATCCTCGGCGGCAAGCTGATTGAAGCTGGTGGCTACATCATGAGCCTCGGCGTCATTCCCTGGCCTGTCGTTTTCATCACCACCGATCTCATCAACGAATATTACGGCAAATCAGGCGTCAGGCGTCTCACACTGATCACCGTCGGCCTGATCCTCTATGCTTTCGTGATCATCTACATCTCGATGGGCATCCCCGCTTCCAGCGTCTCACCCGTCAAGGACGAAGCCTTCAACGCCGTCCTCGGCCAGTCCCAGTGGATCATTGCCGGAAGCGTCGTTGCCTTTGCCGTCAGCCAACTCGTCGACGTCGCCGTCTTCTGGCTCTTCCGCGACGCCACCGGTGGCAAGATGCTCTGGCTGCGCGCCACGGGTTCGACTGCTGTCTCGCAGTTGATCGACACCTTCATCGTCCTGGGCATCGGCTTTTGGCTCCCAGGCAAAATTAGTACCGCCAACTTCCTCAACCTTGCTTTCACCAATTACACCTATAAGTTCGGCATTGCAGTCGCCCTTACACCTTTGATCTACGCGGCCCACAGTGTGATCGACAAGTACCTTGGCACCTCACACACCGGCTACACACCACCCAACCCTCAAATCGTCGAGGGTTAAAAGTTGAACCGCACCGCCAACTGAATCCGTCTTGGGCTTCGCGCCGAGGTCGGCTGCAGAAACAAAGTATCTGTTTGCGCAGTCGTTCCAGCCGTATCGAATCGAGCAGTCGTCGAAAGCGCCGAAAATTGTGGATGGTTCAACGTATTGTAAGTTTCCAGGCGCAACTCCACATTGCGGCCTTCCTTGAAGCGCACATTCCGAAACACTGACAAGTCCCAGTTAAACCAGCCTGGGCCGCGCAACACATTCACTCCAAGGTTTCCACCGTCTCCTCGCACAGGTGCCGAAAATCGGTCCGTCGCCGCTGCCTTTGCATCCAGCAGATTAAAGCGCGCTCCCTCCGTAGGCGTCCCCGTGATATCCACCCCGGTCGTAAGCGTATAGCCCGGTGTAAACGGCGCTCCACTCTGCCCGCGCGAGATTCCAGCCAGTTCCCACCCGTCAGTCACAAGCCCAACCCAGCGATTGTCCAGCTTCTTGCCCAGCTTCGGCACCCGCATCGTATACCGGAAGTTGAAGACATGATTGCGATCAAAATTCAGTGGCCCGTAGTTGCGATCCTTGGGGTCGCTCACTCGACCCAAGCTCCACGCGAGTGGATTCCGCCGTCACTGTGACACTCTCGCTCGTCTCACCCACCTGCAGTTTCAACTGCCCCATACTCCGCTGTTCACCCGACTTGATGACGATTCCTCGCTGTTGGTACTTCTTGAACCCCGGTGTGTGGATCGTCAGTGCAAACGAACCAGACCTCAAATCAGGAAAGCTAAAGAAGCCCTGTTCATTACTCATGCCAATGCGTTCAAACCCGTTGGACGCATCGACAACCTGAACCATCGCCTCGGCCAAAACTGCCCCGCTCTGATCTACAACAGTCCCGCTAATAGAACTCGAAACATTCTGACTCCACGCAGCAACGGCGAGAAGAACGATCACCCCGAAAATGCTCACTATGCGCTTAAATCTATCCCACGCGCGACCACGAGGCAACGCTCTTGTCCAATTTATGAATTAACTCCGGTTCACCCAGCAAAAACGTCTGCGTAAACCACACTGCCTCTCCGCAAGACTTTCGATTCACCGGGCAATCATTCTTCTTCCGCCACTTCTCAAAATAGTTCTTGCCGTAAGCAAACTGGTATCCGCGCGACTCAAACGTATTCTTCAAAAAAGGCTCATCCTGCAAAGGCGCATAGCCACCCGAGGCTGGCAATTTTTCCTTGGCCAGATGCTTCAGAAATTCTGTCCGGCTCCGCCCGCCAAACTTCGCTGCCTCGTAGCGGAACATGTACAGGTGGTAAGCATTGCGGGTACAATCCTTGGCGACCTTCATCGGCGTAAGCCCCTCCACCCGTCCGAAGATCGCATCGATCTTTTTTGCCGTCTCTGTCCGGCGCTTGGCCTGCGCTTCAATCCGCAACATCTGCGCACTCAGCAACGCCCCCTGAAACTCGGTCAAGCGCAAATTCGCACCCGACATTTCGTAATGAAATTCCGTCCCTGGCTGCGTCCTTCCCCGTGAGTTGTTATGAAATGCAAATGCTCGCTCGGCCATTGCGGCATCGTTGGTAACCACAGCCCCGCCTTCACCGGAATTCAAATTCTTCGAAGCCTGAAAACTGAAACAACCAAGTGCCCCATGCGGCCCCACATGCTGGCCCTGCCACTCGGCCAGATGAGCCTGTGCCGCATCTTCAATCACCGGGATATTGTGTTTGCGCCCCAGCGCAATCACCTCACCCAACTCACCAACTCCACCCGCCATATGCACCAGGATGATCGCGCGCGTCCGGGGCGTAATCTGCTCCGCTACCCGCTTGGGGTCCATCTGTAAAGTTGCCGGGTCGATATCGGCAAACACCGGTACCGCATGAAAACGCAACACCGCATTCACGGTCGCAATAAACGTATAGGGAGGAACAATCACCTCATCGCCCGGTCCAATCCCTAAAACTCCAAGCGCCACCAGCAACGCCGACGTACCGTTAGCCACCGCCAGACAATGTCCCGCACCCGTCAGCTTGGCATACTGCTGCTCAAAGGCAGCTACAGCCCCGCCATTGCCGCGACCCCATTTGCCGCTCTTCAGAACCCTATCCAGCCCATCCTCTTCCCGTTGGTCAAAGATCGGCCAACTCGGAATCAATTCCGGCTCCGCTGCCCTCGCAGCTTCAGTGGCATATTGAACGGCAGGCAGGCTAACAAATTGACGGCGACGCATTACAAGATTCTATCCAAATAGATTTATTGCCAGAGGAGTTGATTTTTGTAGTCCTCTTGTTGCATACTTAGAGGTTTTCCCGCTCTAGTCGGGATTGACCGAATGAAAGTACGAATTCTGTACCACGACCATTGCTTCGACGGGGCTGCTAGCGCAGCCTTTTTCAGCCGTTTCCTCAAAGAAACCAGGCATCCCGATGCAACCTACGCTTATACAGGGATGGCTCATACCGCCGACCAGCTCTTTTCTGAATCCATGTTCGATGGCGACGTTAATGCCATCGTGGATTTTAAGTACTCTCCCAATCCAAACCTGACCTGGTGGTTCGACCATCACCAGAGCGCCTTTCTCACCGATGAGGATTCAGACCACTTCCATGCCGGAAACAACCCGCTCCACTTCTTCGATCCCGGCTACCGCAGTTGCACAAAGTTCATCCGCGATATCGCCCGTGAAAAGTTCGGCTACGAAGCTCCAGACCTCGACAATCTTGTCAAATGGGCCGACATCATCGACGGTGCCCAATATGCCACCCCAACCGAAGCGGTAGAACTCAAAGCTGCCGCTACAAAACTCGTGCTGGTCATCGAGGCTGTAAAGGGTTCAGCGATGGTGCAAAGCATCATCGCAGCCATGCAGACCATGCCGCTTGATGGAATCATCGCCAGGCCCGAAATAGCCGCTGCCTTCGAGCCCCTCTACCAGCGTCATTTGCGCTCGATCGATGTCATCGGCAAACAAGCTAGCACCGACGGCGGCGTCATTTTCTTCGATCTGGTTGGGCACGAACTCGAAGGCTACAACAAGTTCGTACCTTATTATCTCTTCCCCAACGACACCTACACGGTTTCGGTGAGCGAATCCACTTTCCGCACGAAAGTCAGTGTCGGCTCCAGTCCATGGGCAAAGGAAATTAACCACAATCTCGCAACCATCTGTGAGCGTTATGGTGGCGGAGGTCACCCTCGCGTCGGCGCAATCAGTTTCCCTGTTGGTGCCGTAGCAGAAGCCCGTAAGGCCGCTGCCGAAATCGCCGCTGAACTCAAAGGCTAGTGGTTCGGGCCTAACATCTGGCCAATGCCCTGCATCAGCCGCAAAATTGCAGGCCCTAGCGTAACCAGCAATACACTTGGGAAGATCAGGAAAAATACCGGAAACACCAACTTCACACCTGTCTTGCGTGCCTGTTCTTGCGCCATCTGTCGCCGTCGCACTCGTGTGAAAGCTGCATGATTCCGGATCGCCGGCCCAAGTGATGTGCCAAACCGGTCTCCGTCGAGAAGAAGGTTTGTTAGCTTCTTTACCTCAGGCTCGCCCGTTCGTTGCGCCAGCCTTCCCAGTACATCGGCTCGCGATTGGCCGGCTCTCATTTCGAGATAGGTCAGTGACAGTTCTTCACTCAACTCCGGGTAAACCGTCTTCAGTTCTTTGCTCGTGTCCATGAGTGAACTATCGAGTCCCTGACCTGCCTCAAGCCCCAATACAAGTAAGTCCAGTGCCGCTGGCAATGCCTGTCGCAACCTTGCGCGCCTCCGGTTCAACATACCGCTCAAAAGATGTTCTGGAATCAGGTAGCCAAGCCCTCCCCCACAAATCGCCGCTACCATTGCCGTGCTGCCGCTTCCGCCAACTTGAATGGTGATGGTAAGTAATCCAAGGCAAAGTAGTATCCCCAACACTGCCTTGATGCCGAAGAACGCCTGTAAAGCATCTGGTTCCCGATACCCTGCTGAGATCAGCCTCAATCGGATTGGGTGATCGAGGTCGTTCGCCGGCGGGAGGATGCTCCCAATTTTTTCGAGTGTCTGCCTGATCGCACCATCGTCCGGGTTCAGCGAGATGCCCACCACTGCGTTCTCTGGCAGCTCGCTTTGCTCGGGCTCGCGAAGAAACCAGTATCCTCCGCACAGCACAGTGATCAGCACGAAAAGAAAACATCCGCAGAGTATGAGTATTTCCATGGCTCTGTTCCTAGATCTTGATGTCCAGAATCTTGCGAATCACGAAATGTGCGGCAACCAGGAAGCAGAGTGCCACAACGATCAGATACTTCCCGATCGGGTGATCTGTAAGGACGTCGAGATAGCCAGGACTCGACCAGTTCAGCATCAGGACAATCACGACCGGAATTGCTGTTAGCACCGCTCCAGTGAGTTTGCCGTGCGCTCCGATGGCTCGAATTTCCCCATCCAGCGAAGTCGAATCCCGTAGCCCCTCCGACACCCTCGCCAGCACCTCATGCAACTTGCCCCCAGTCCTGCTCTGCATTCGTATCGCCGCCACAAAGAGGCTTACACTCACCAGAGGCATCCGCTCGGAAAGATGTTCCAGTGCCTGATCCCAACTCCGGCCCAACTTCCACTCTTCAACCACCCTTCGAAACTCACCGCCCACTGGCTGCGCCGCTTCATGCGCCACCATCTCCATCCCGGCTGCAAGTGCGTGCCCGGCCCGCATCGCTCGCCCCAGCGAATCGAGCGCATCCGGAAAAGTCAACTCAAACTGATCAAATCGTTTCTTCCTCTTGCTGCTCATATACAAGAATGGCGACAGCATTGCCCCTACTCCTCCCACGCCAACCGCAATTGCGGGCAGCCAAGAGATCCGCGAAAGCACTACAACCGTTGAGGCTCCCGCCAGCAGCATCATTATTGTAAATCTTCCTACCGACCAACTCAGTCCAGCCTCCGACATCAGGCGTCTCAAGTTCTTGACAAAAGTGAATCGCTCGAGTAACTCTGCCCAAAAGGCAATGCTCGATATGTTCTCCGTTCGCAAAAGGAGCGGGCCATCTTCCTCACCCACCCCGCTTTCGCCGGTGGAAGGCAAGCCCACCTTCAACCAGGTCGTCGTAGCGTAGAGCCCCGCAACCACCAACGTAAAGGTAGTTGCGAAGATCACTGTTAAAAGGACGCTGGGCGACATTACAAATCTACTTTTTCTGTATCGGTTGGATGATCATCAACACTTCGCCGCCCCCAGGGTTAGCCCCGGGTGTCAGCTTTTCACGCAAGAACCCCACTTGTTCCGCTGGCACCAAGCCACTGACTATGGCTCCCTGATTTCTTCTTACCTGAATGCTTGAATCCACACGCCGTATGGTGCTCCCCGATGCCTCCGGTTGAATTCGCAATTGTGCGGAGCCATCGGGCCAGCTCTCCTGCGGTTCAATGTGCACGCGTATCGACGCCTGATCCGATGCTGTCCACGAAAAATCTCCAGACTTGCCCGCTAGCAATCTCGATCTCGCCAGAACCGGCGCCTTCATTTCATCCAGCTTCGCCACGAGATTTTGCTGTGCCGGAGAAATCGAAATACTCAGCGTATCGGTTTGCATTCCAGGCGCCAAAATAGCCATCTGCGCTGCCGATACCTCCACCAGACTTACTTCCAGTTCAACCGGTTGTGCCACAGCTCGCACCTGCGGCGCTCCCGGCACAAAGCTGCTCGTAACCACTGACTTCGGTACCACTGACTTCGTCACCCCACCAAGATTCAGCAACGATACCGGCCCAAGAGGAACAATTTGTTGATCCTTCTGGTTTCGCAGTACCACTCTCAAACGCGCGCCAGCATCAGCCACACTCAACCGCTCCGCATCCTGAGGATTGCTCAGAACAGTCAATACTATTCGTCCCTGCAATTGCGGATTAGCATCGCTCGATACGTTGTAAACCGTCGCGTTCTGCAGCAGTGTCTTCAGTTCCACATCAGTTTCACCGTTCTTCTGGCGATGGATAAGCGCTTGAATATCGACATGGTCACCAGGGTTTATAAGTTGAATTACACTCGACGAATCGGAGATGTGCACGGTAACCGCACGCATTCCTGCCGGGATCCCCGACGCGAGTCCTCGCTCGCTCAGCGGACTCAACAGGCTTTCGGTCAGAATTTTGCCCGGCTCTATCTTGTCCAAGGTACGTCGTCCAAGCAAATCTTCCACACGAGCGGGAACGGGCACCCCTGGGTCAGCGCTAGCCACCAGTTGAAAATCCCCAGCCTTCAACATCTGGCCCTTTTCAAGACTGTTCACACTGACGAAACGAAGACTCGCCACGTTTGTCGAGGATCCGTCCATTCGGCTCACAATCAGCCCGTAGAATATGCCAGTTGACAACACCGCAACCACCAGTGCTATTACGACGAGAGGAACAACATTCTTTTTCATAAGGTTTTCGCGCAGAATACGCTATGTCATTAATCGGCGTATTCCCCTGAAGTCTTTACTGGGAAAAGACCCTAGTACGGCTTTGTTGCCAGTACTAGAATGCTTTGACCGAGAGCAAACCGCCCCCCCCGCCGCAGCCATAAGCTTTCAAACGCCAGCGGGCAAGAGAGCAGATGATTCAGCACGGCATTGGGCACCTCAACTCCGCTTTGCGCTTCCTGCTGAGTCAATTCCTCCCATACCCGAAACTTGAACCAGGCAACCGGCAGGAGCAGTGAGTTTGCATAGGACGAATCGAGCACCTCAAAGCCAGCACTACCAACTGCTTCAACAATCCTGGGCCGCGTAAAGCGCTGTCGCTCGTGAGCGAATATCGAGTGCCGGCTACGCAATGCATCGAGGGCCGAAACCCGCAAGATCAACTTGCCTCCGGGCTTCAACACCCGATAGAATTCTTCGATTGCTGCTGCCTCCGCGCCCCTCGAGAAGTGCACCAGCACGTCCAGGCTCACTACCGCATCAAAAGCCCCATCCGCATAAGGCAGACGCGAGATGTCTGTCTGCACCATACGCGGCACTCCACTTGTTCTCCCAAAAGACAATCCCGCAAAGTCGAGGTCTACCGGAAACATCTTCCAGCCGTAGCGTCCCGCCAGCCAATTCGACATGTAGCCAGTCCCGCAACCGCCTTCGAGCACCCTCCCAAACTTGGAATCCGGCAGCCGCCCAATCCAGGCCTCCAAAATCTTGCGCATCCCTGCAAACCACCACATCTCGTCTTCGGCCCGGGCGATGTTCTCGAATTCTGCCGGGTTCATGGAATCGCCTTGAAGACCAGTCGCCGCTTCACTCCCGCGTGTTCAGGCAATTCCCGCCTCAGGCTTTCCTCTGGATTGAGATAAACACTCAGATTGGCCCGGTAAAAGGCCAAAGTCTTGGCTGCACCCTCTGCAAAGGTCGTTTGCGGTTTCCATTTCAATGCTTCGGCGGCCCGGCTTGAATCCGTGTAATAGCTCCCAATATCGATCGCCTGCAAATGCTCAGGGAAGGGAATCTTTTCCACTCTGCCACTCATCGCAATGGCTATGTCACTCAGCGAGATCGCCTCGATCCCGCCAATATTGCACTCCCTCTCGAGAAAGTTTTCTGTCAGCCCGGCCAGGAGAAATGCCTGCACCACGTCATCCACATAAACTGGGTCTCGTAGCTGCTCCCCTTCACCGAATACGCTAATCGTCTCGCCCAGCAGAGCCTTTCTCACAAATACACCCAGAAAACCCTGTCCCGCCACATTCAAACTCATGCGGGGCCCATAAACATTGGTCAATCGCAGCACGATTGCATCCAGATCCCCAAGGTCGCTCATCATCAAGTGGTACATCGTAGCGGCATACTTGTGCACGCCGTTGTAGTCGACCGGACGTATCGGATGCGCCTCATCCACTGGCAAGTACTTGGGTCTTCCAAAGACCTGTCGAGTGCCTGCGTATACAACCCTCACTCCCCGGTTCAATCGCCGGCATGCATCCAGAAATCGCAACTGCGAAATCGTATTGATCTGCAAATCCCGCTCAGGATACTCCATGGAATGGATGTGACTGATCTCGCCGGCCAGGTTAAATACAACCCGGGCTTCTCGAATGGCGTCCTCAAATCCACCGGGCTCGCTCAGATCGGCTTCGATCACGCGTACCTTTGAACCGGCAAGATTAGCCCGATTGGCTCCACAGCCCGGCACCAGCGAATCCACCACGGTCACAAGAGCTCCCAACTCTTCCAGCGCCAGCGCCAGATTGCTCCCGATGAACCCAAGTCCACCCGTCACCAGAACGGGGAGTCCCTTGTATTGAGCCAGATCAAGCATAGAAATGTCTCACCGCCTCAGCGGTTTCTGCGACATGTGCAACGGGCAACTGCGGCCATAACGGCAAGGACACGATTTCCTTTGCTGCTTTCTCCGCATGTGGCAATGATCCCGGTTTCTGTTTGGCCCCTGCAAAGGCCGGGTGGAGATGCAGCGGTACGGGATAATGAATTCCCGTCCCGATTCCAAGCTTGCCGAGGTATTCCCGAAGCCGGTCTCGCTTGGCGGCCCTCACCACATAAAGATGGCAGACGCTTTCCGGTCCGCGGCGAACCAGTTGCACCCCGTCCACTCCAGCCAGCATCTCGTCGTAGATCGCCGCCAGCCTGCGCCGCTGATCATTCCACTGCGCCAGTCGGGGAAGAAAAGCATTCAGATAGCAACACTGCAATTCATCCAGCCGCGCATTGATCCCTTTGACGTAGGCAATCTGATTCTGCGGCAATCCCCCGCTACCACGCCCTCCATCCCTGATCTGCCGCAACCTCTTGGCAAAGCTAGCCTTGCCAGTCAAAATGGCTCCTCCATCGCCCAGACAACCGAGGTTTTTGGTCGGATAGAAGCTGAGTGCAACGTAGTCGCCATACTGTGTAAAGGGTAAAGCCCCATGCGACTGGCAAGCGTCCTGAATCAGCGCCAGACCATGCTTTTTCGCCGTCTTGGCGATCGCTCGAATCTCGCAAGGCTGTCCATAAAGATGCACCGGTACCAGCGCAGCTGTCTTCTTCCCGATACGACTAGCCAGATCCTCTGCATCTACCTGCAAGGTCTCCGGGTTGATATCGGCAAAGCGCGGCGTCCCACCTGCCGCCGCAATCGAAACAGCCGTAAATGGAGCTGTCAGCGCC
Organism: uncultured Bryobacter sp.; assembly: GCA_964653845.1. Taxonomy (GTDB): domain Bacteria; phylum Acidobacteriota; class Terriglobia; order Bryobacterales; family Bryobacteraceae; genus Bryobacter. The sequence continues at coordinate 3,855 of CAZZGS010000008.1, read as the reverse complement.
GATGTCAGCACTTCCTGCCTGGGCGCTGTGATCCCGGCATCGCGCAAACAAATCTCGATTGCTGTAGATCCCGAACTCACCCCGATCGCAAACCCTGAACCCATTGCCGGAGCCAGCGATTCCTCAAAGCGATTCAATTCGGGCCCAAGGATAAAGAAACCTCTCTCCATCATCGAGTCGAGGTTCTGCTGCCATGCTACTTGCGTCTCGGCAAGCGAAGGCTTCAGGTTAACTATGGGTATGCGCATCGGCCCGCTTCAGCCTCAGGCGTGGCATTACCAAAAGCCACCACCAGAGGCGGAATAACTGAAATAACGTCGTAAAGAGACTCTTGACGCGAAAGAACTGACTCTTGCCGTGCAAGCGCGGATAGTGGTGCACCCCAACTTCTTCCACATCCATACCGCACAACTCCAGCTTGCGCACCAGCTCTACACAAATCGTCCCAGAAGTAGATTCAAGGCGAATCAACTCCAGCAGACTCCGCCGAATCAGGCGAAAGTCGCAATCGATATCGCGGAGGCTGACGTTAAAGAGAAGCCTTGCAAACTGGTTGTAAGTCTTGCCAATCCAGATGCGGTGCCACGGGTCGTTCCGTTCCATTTTGTAGCCGTTGACGAAACTGACGTTCGAGTTCATACGCTCCAGCAGCTTCGGCAATTCGCCAACATCATACTGACCATCGCCATCGGTATAGAAGACAAACACTTTCGTCGCTGCCTCAAATCCGCTGCGTAGCGCCCCGCCATAACCCCGGTTCACCTCATGCGTCACAATTCGCATTTGCGGCCCAAATTCATTCTGCAACCCAAGCAGCACCGCCCCAGTATTGTCGTGGCTGCCGTCATTGACGACAATCACTTCAAAGTCGGCAACATGCTTCCTGAGGACAGCAAAGGTCTTGCCGATCAGAGCCGGCAAGGACGGCGCGTCATTATACGCCGGAAAGAAAACACTCACCCCGTATGAGTACATCAGTTAAATCCTCTAGACGATCCTACAACTTTTTCACGATCAGCAGGGTGACATCGTCGGCATAGGGTGTCCCGGCGCACCAGACCTGCAAGTCTTCAATCACTCCTTCAATCATCTGGTTGGACGTGCAGCTCGTTCTGTTCAGGATCGCCATCGAGATGCGCATCTCGCCAAAATCTTCATCACTCCCGTTTGGCATTGCCTCGCTCACGCCATCGCTAAAAAGCACTAACGTGTCACCAGACTGGATATCGCTCGTGTGTTCGGTGTACTGGGCAATGGGCAGGATCCCAAGAATAATACCTCCGCCCTCCAGTTTCTCGGTTACGCCACTCGCCCTAACCAATAGCGGCGGGTTGTGCCCTGCATTACAGAAACGAATATCGCCGTTTGCCGGGTCAATGATCGCAAGGAAGAAAGTGATGAAGCGGTTGTCTGGACAATTGCCCGAGATGCTCTTGTTTAGCCTCTGCACGATACTTGCCGGGTTCTCGTCGGTCTCAACCAGAATCTGCAATCGAGCTTGCAAGCTCGACATCAACATCGCCGCTGGCATTCCCTTGCCCGCCACATCGCCAACTACCACCGCAATCTTGCCATCAGACAGATTGAAGAAATCAAAATAGTCCCCGCCTACCGTGCGGCAGGGCAGATTGTAACCGGCCAGATCCATTCCTGGAATCTGCGGTGACTTGAGTGGCAGCAGGTTCCGCTGTATCTCGCCCGCCTGCGACAACTCTTTCGATATCATTCGCTCAACTTGTTCCACCTCGTTCAGCCGCGAATGTTCAATGCGGATCGCCGCCACATTTGCCATCACTGTCAGCAGGCTCAGATCTTCTTTGGAAAACTCCCTTGTGATGTCCGGCATGTCGATATACAGCAGACCGATTACCTTCTCATTGGTCTGCAGTGGCACAGCCATAAAGCTACGCACCCGCTGCATCACAATACTCGCCTGCATTTTGAAGACATCGTCCATTGCCGTATCCCGAACCAGCAACGAATTCTTCTCCACCAGTACCTGATCGCGCACCGTCTTTGAGATTCGGAAGCCTTCACCGCGGATTGCCTTGGCGACCAGATCTTCTTTCTCAAATGTCATCAACACTGCCCTGGACCCCCCCACCGCCTCTACTGCCAGGTCGAGAATCAACTGAAACAACTCGCTCAATGGCCGATGCCCTGCAAGCTCCCGCCCCGCTTTTATCAATGCTGCCGCGTGACGTTCATTGGTCATCGATTGAGCCGGATTCACCTCATTCAAGCTCGAGACCACTGTGTTGCTTGGTGCCGACTCGACATCGGCCTTCTCAACGAAGACCACCGTCTGGCTCATCGTGTCGTCTTCCGCTTCTTTGCCGCCAAAGGTAATCTGCAAGTGTCCTGCATGCACCGTATCGCCATTGCCGAGCGGCGTCGGGGCCACAATTCGAAATCCGTTCACGACGGTGCCGTTCTTGCTGCCAAGATCCCGGATCATCCACTGGCCATCTGTTTTCTCAAAAACCAGATGCTGGCGAGAGAGTCCAAAGTCTTCCGGATAGCAGAGTTCATTGGTCGTGGCGCGACCGAGTCCAATACTGCTTTCGAGGAGAGGAACAGCTCTGGTTGAACCGTCCTGCATGCGAATACTGAGTTCCATAGACATTTGCGGGATTATCTATAGTATCGACCATGCGACTGGATTTGCTCTACATCGGAAAAGCCCGCGACGAACACTCCAATGCCATAGCAGAGGAATTCCTCAAACGAACCGGCCGCTGGGCCACAGTTGCCATGCGGGAAATCAACCCCGATCGCTATGACATTTTCGCTCGCCATCCCGCCGCCCAGAAGGTTTTCCTCGACCCTGTCGGCAAGCCCTGGGATTCGGCCCGCTTTATCGAATTCGTCGCAGAAAGCGAGCGACTGGCCCGCGATGTAGTCTATCTGATCGGCGGACACGACGGCCTCCCCCCCCTCTGGAAACCCCGTGCCGACCTGCTTTTGTCCCTCTCGGCGATGACCTTTCCCCACGAACTTGCCCGCGCCATGTTGGCCGAACAGATCTACCGCGCCTTCGCCACCCTGCGCGGGCACCCCTATCCTCGCTAAACTGGTAGTTCATGTCTTGGTTCAAGCGCGACAAGCCTGGAGTGGAAACACCCAGCGATGGCGACCGTACCGTTCGCACTGAAGGCCTTTGGGTCAAGTGCGAAGGGTGTAAGCAGATCATCTTCCGTCAGGATCTCGAGGACAACCGCAGGGTATGCGCCAAGTGCGGCTATCACTTTCGCATCGATGCGCGCGACCGTATGGATCTTCTCTTTGATGGCGAGTGGACCGAGTTCGACGCTGAACTCACCTCCACCGACCCCATGAACTGCTTCGACTCCAGGCCCTACGAGGCCCGTCTCGCCAGCATGCAGGAAGCCCTCGGTATGAAGGACGCCATCGGCAGCGGCGAGGGAAAGATCGGCGAACACACCGTCAACGCCTGCTCGATGGAGCTCAAGTTCATCGGCGGAAGCATGGGCGCGGTGATGGGGGAGAAAATCACCCGTGCCGTTGAACGCTCTATGGCTGACAAGAACCCGCTTGTCATCGTCAGCGCCACCGGCGGCGCCCGCATGCAGGAAGGCGTCGTGAGTCTGATGCAGATGGCCAAGATCTCCTCGGCTCTGATGCGTCTGGACCAGATGAGCATCCCCTACATCAGCATTCTCACAGACCCAACCACCGGCGGCGTCACTGCCTCCTTCGCCATGCTGGGCGATCTCAACATCGCCGAACCCGGTGCCCTCATCGGCTTCGCCGGCCCTCGCGTCATCGAACAAACCATCCGCCAGAAACTGCCCGAAGGCTTCCAGCGCAGTGAGTTCCTGCTATCTCATGGCT
>CAZZGS010000007.1:23332-24798 GCA_964653845.1 uncultured Bryobacter sp. | reverse complement strand
GATCTCTCTCCTTCCTGGTGTCGGGGCCTCGGCCAGTGCTCTAAATGCGGAAAGGACCCGCCTCGAACTCATTTCCCAGAACATCGCCAACGCCAACACAACGCGTGGATTGGATGGGAAACCCTATCAGCGACAATCAGCAGTTTTCGAGTCGATTTTACACCAGGCTGCGGATGGTTCATTGGGAACACCAGAAATGCGCGTTGCCGGAATCCTCAAGGATCAACGCCCGTCCCAATTGATATTTAACCCGGGCCATCCGGACGCCAATGCCCAGGGGATGGTGGCAATGCCTAACGTTAGTATTCACGAGGAAATGGCCGACATGATCATCGCGTCCCGCGCTTACGAGGCCAATCTCTCGGTCATCAAAAACTCCCGAATGCTCGCACTTCAGGCGCTCACAATCGGAAAACGATAATTAACCTTCATGAACCCTCTCTCTTCGATTCGCCAGTTGATTCCCGGTCTTGGCCAAGTGCCATTGCCGATGGGATCGATTCCGATCCCAGCCGCTGAACTTGAGAAATTAGCGGGCAGCGGCCCCTTGCCGATGCTGTCGGGCAGCCAGGCTGTTTCATCCTCCTCATTTGCGGGCGCATTAGAGCAAATGGTAAATGAGGTAAACAGCAAACAAATCGCCGCAGGTCAGGCCATTAACGGCCTGCAAAGTGGAGAAAACGTCCCCCTTCACCAAACGATGCTCGCCCTGGAGGAGGCCAGTGTTTCCTTCCAACTCATGGTCGAAGTGCGTAATAAAGTGCTCGAGTCCTATCAGGAATTGATGAGGATGCAGGTTTGAGAGTTTAACCCAATTTCATGAATCAGAATCTCACGAAGCTCGGTGTTCAGCTCGCGGACATCTGGAAGCAGTTGGGTGCGGCCCAACGGCTCAGCGTCATTGTTGCAACCATGGGAGTCCTGGTTGGATTCGGTGGGTTGGCGTTTTGGACAAGCCGCGTCGATTACGCGCTCCTATATGGAAGGCTTTCGGATACCGAATCGTCCCGCGTCGTCGCCGCGCTCGACGAAGCCAAAGTTCCCTATCGAATCGGATTGGGCGGAAGCTCCATCTCAGTTCCCACTGACAAGGTACACATAATGCGCATGCAATTAGCGGGTAAGGGAATTCCACGAGGCGATGGCGTTGGGTTTGAGATTTTCGATAAGCCGAACTTTGGAATCTCGGATTTCGTGCAGCGGGCCAATTATGTCCGGGCGGTGCAGGGAGAATTGGCCCGCACAATCGCGCAGCTCGACGAAATCGATGCGGCTCGCGTGATGATCGTGGTGCCAGAGAATCGTCTGCTCATCGATAAGGACCGACGTCCTACCGCCTCTGTTTTCGTTCGCGTCCGCGGCAACAGCCAGTTGCCTCAACAGTCAATTAACGCGATCCGATTCATTGTCGCTAACGCCGTCGAGGGTTTGCAAGCCAACTCCGTCGTCGTCGTAGACAATATGGG
>CAZZGS010000007.1:0-23322 GCA_964653845.1 uncultured Bryobacter sp. | reverse complement strand
GGGCAACGTACTCTCCGAGAACGTCGAGAATGATTCACTCGTAGGAGTGACGACGACCCAACTCGCCGCCCGCCGCAATCTCGAGCAATACCTCGCCAAGAAAGCGGAGGGTATGTTGGAGAAAGTCCTCGGCTCGGGTCAGGCCTTGGTCCGCGTGGCGGCCGAAATCAACTATGACACGGTATCGCGGACTGAGGAAAAATTCGATCCGGATGGACAGGTTGTGAGGACGCAGACCAAGACCGAAGATGATAATGACACGACTAGCGCCACGGCAGCGGTGCCTGCGGGTATTGGCGGTAACATCCCCGAGCCGACGAATTCCGTTGCGACGGCCTCACCCGTGACCACCACGCGTAACAAAAAAAGCGTCGGAACCACCGAATACGAAATCAATAAGAGCACAAGCAATATTATGCAATTTGCTGGCGGTATCAAACGATTGTCCGTGGCCGTCACTGTGGCTGCTCGGTACGAAGGAACCGGAGCCAGTCGTAAAATGGTTGCCCGTTCATCAGAAGAGTTAGAGAAGCTGCGTCGCGTTGTGCAGAGCGCGCTTGGGATCGATCAGGGGAATGCCTCAGAACGTAATGATCAGATCACGTTGGAGGAACTGACCTTTAATGACCAATTGCCCGGCGACATGGCCGAGAAGCTGGATCGGCAAGAACGTAACGAATTCTGGATGAATCTCGGCAAGTCGGCCCTCTATCCGCTCTTCGCGATGGTGTTTCTCGGGTTGCTGCTGTGGCAGCTCAAGCGCACTTCCCTAGACGAAATTCCCATCGGCATTCCGATTGACCAGATCAACATAGCCCAGCCAACGAACGGCAACGGTTCGGTGAATGGAAATGGCCATGGGAAATCCTTCTCGCTGATTAAGGACACCATACCTGGGGTCGTGACCGTTGAGGTGCTCAATCAGTTAATTAAGGAAAACCCCGACAATATGACGCAGGCCATTCGCAGCTGGATGACCCGCGAAAAACCGGAGCAGAACTAAATGGCAACCAATCCTACAATTTCCGTGCCGCGGGCCACTTCTGCCATGGAGGTTTCTACCCTGACCAAGATGCAGAAACTGGCGGCTTTGCTGGTCATGATGGGGCAGGAATCCGCCGCTCAATTGCTCAAAGGATTCCCACCGCATGATGTAGAAGCATTGTGCGCCGAAATGTCCAAACTGGAGATTGTTCCGCAGGAACTCCAGCGACTGATCCTTGAGGAATTTACTTCGGTCGCGGTTGAGGCTGGCACTTCCGTGCGTGGAGGACTGGAATTCACTCGGACATCGCTGGAGAAGGCGATCGGCCCATTCAAAGCCAATGAAGTAATTAACCGAGTGGCCCCCACAAGTGCGCCGGTCGCGGCCGTCGATGGCATCGCTGACATGGAGGCTCGTCAGCTTTATAATCTCGTTTGCCACGAGCAGCCGCAAACAATCGCGCTCGTGCTAAGCTGCCTAAGTGCCGAGAGAGCGGCCGAACTCTCGGGATTGTTCCCGATCGACTTGCGTGATCAAGTCATCGAACGACTGGCGACGTTGGCACCGATTCCAGTGGAAGTTGTCGAGAAGGTGGTGGAAGTGCTGAGGACCAAAGCGGGTGTTCGGCATACCCGTGCCTTGAATCAAACCGGTGGTGTCAAAACCGCGGCCAATATCCTTAATGCGATGGACAAATCGCACAGCAAGATGCTTCTGCAAAACCTTGGGAAGCATAGCCCCGGACTTAGCAAAGCGATTCAGAAGAAAATGTTTCTCTTTGAAGACCTCAAGAACATGGAGGTTTCGACCTTGCAACGCGTTCTGCGCGACGTGGACATGCGTGACCTTGCTCTGGCTTTGAAAACCGCGAGTGAGAAGCTGAGAGCTTTGATTCTAAGCAGTATTTCTAAGCGAGCGGCCGAAGGCGTGCGTGAGGAAATGGCCTTCATGGCTGCCGTAAAACCGCGTGACGTTGAGGCAGCCCAACAACGCATCGTTGATGCGGCTCGGGCAGAGGAAGAGGAAGAGGAAGAGGTAGAAGAAGGTGAAGAGGGTGCTGCTGCCAGCGAAACTCAACCGGAGGTGCAACATGTTACAGCTTGAAACCATTCGGTTCTCCAGCGTGCCTCGGGAAATTCGGTTGGTGGGCAGAGTTCTGGCAAGCGATCACGCGGAACAACTGCAAGCAGCCGAGCAGGCTGGCTACGAACGAGGTGTGGTCGAAGGGGAACGAGTGTTAAGCGAGCAATTGATCCAGCAACGCGGCGAATTGCTCGCCTTGCACCAAGGTGCCGTTTTGGCTTTGCAGCAGGCCGTGCCCCAGGTGGTTCGGCAACTGGAGGAGGCCATGGTCGGTCTCGCTCTCGAAATCGCTCAGAAGTTGGTCACAGATTCCCCAATCACGCAGGAGAGTGTTGCCAATAGTGTCAGGGAAGCGTTGGAGCAGGTTGAAGATACCGCAGAGTTTACGGTGTTACTGCATCCCGACGACCTTGTGCTGCTCGGCCTGGATCCGGCAGGAGTGATCAATACTACCGGCACACGGCAGCAAATGCGTTTCATGGCTACGCGCGAGGTGAGCCAAGGCGGATGTATCGTGCAGACGCGCTTCGGTACGATCGACACCCGGCGTGAAACCAAATTGGCATACCTTTCGTCAACCCTCGGCCTCTCATGATCGCATCCACTCCCAGACCCACAAACCGCCTGGCTATCGCGCTCGACCAGGTGAAGGCGGCACGGATCACGGAAACCCGTGGACGGGTGGTCCAGTTGATCGGATTGGTGATCGAATCCGAAGGACCGGTTGCAGCGGTGGGGGATGTCTGTCGCATCGTATCACGCCATGGCACCGAGACTTTGGCTGAGGTGGTGGGGTTTCGGAATCACCATTTACTGCTCATGCCGTTGGGGGAAATTCATGGGCTTCATCCCGGCTGCGAAGTAATTGCGACCGGCGGGCCGTTGCGGGTGGCCGTAAGTGAGGCTCTCAAAGGTCGAGTGATTGATGGGTTGGGAAACCCGCTCGATGGCTTGCCTCCGGTTGTGAGCTCGGATCGGGTAAAGCTTCATGTGGCCCCGCCACATCCCCTCCAACGGCAACGCATCCAACACAACTTTCGAACGGGTATTAAGGCCCTGGATACCTTCATTCCCTGTGGACGCGGTCAACGCCTGGGAATCTTTGCCGGGAGCGGCGTGGGTAAGTCGACTTTGCTCGGGATGATGGCCAGCCAAGCAGAGGCCGACGTCAATGTCATCGCTCTGATCGGCGAGCGCGGGCGCGAAGTTCGAGAATTCCTCGAAAACGATCTCGATGACACTGGTCGCAAGAAATCCGTTGTGATTGTGGCCACCTCCAACGAACCCGCTCTGGCTCGCCTAAAAGGTGCCTTCCTCGCGATGTCGGTGGCAGAGCATTTCCGTGACCACGGCCAAAACGTGCTCCTCATGATGGATTCGGTGACCCGGTTTGCGATGGCCCAACGTGAGATCGGTCTGGCGGTTGGTGAACCGCCGGCGACACGTGGCTACACCCCGTCGGTTTTCTCCCTTCTACCCCAATTATTGGAACGGGCGGGAACGAGTGACCGAGGCACGATCACTGGGCTGTTCACGGTGCTCGTCGAAGGCGATGATATGAACGAGCCAGTGGCTGACGCGGTACGTTCGATTCTAGATGGACACGTTGTTCTCTCCCGTGAACTCGCGATCCAGAATCATTACCCCGCCATTGATGTACTCGCGAGTGTGAGTCGACTTACCCGCGAATTGCTCGATGCGGATCAACTTGAACTGACGGGGCGCGCGCGCGAGCTCCTGGCAGTTTATCGCAATAACTCTGATCTCATTTCAATCGGCGCCTATTCTGCTGGTAGCAATCCCAGTGTCGATGCAGCGATCAAGCTTAACGACCCATTACGCTCCTTTTTGCGTCAGGGAATGCACGAGGGATTTGCCACCAGCCAAAGCTGGCAAGCCCTCGCGGATACGGTGGGTTTTCAAGGGTCGGAACTGAAAGCAAGTTAATGAAAAGATTCCAATTCTCTCTTGAGGCCGTTCGCGAGGTGCGCCAGTCCGAAGAACAGGCAGCCCAAAGGGCGCTCGCCGACTCTCTCCTTGCCAGGGAAGAGGTGGCGTTGCGCTTAGTCCGGTTGGAGGGCGAGTTGAAGCAAGCATGGCAGGGGTTGAGTACCGGGGCCTTGCGAGGAAATCTGGCTGAGCACATTCAGCATGCCCATTCCTGGTGCGTGCTGCTCGAAGAGCGTAAGAACAAGCTGAATGCGGAACTGACGGCCTGTCGGCGAAAAGTGGCCGCAAACCAGCAGATACTGAAAATCGCTATGCAGCGTCGCGAAGCCCTCGATCGCCTGCGAAGCAAGCAACGTGAGACCCATGAGCGTGAGGAGCAGCACCAAAATCAGCAAAATTTAGATGAAATCGCGACTCGCCGTGCCTGGCGCACGGGAGTCCAGAGGCAGACAGTATGAAAAAATTACTTGGAGCTAATTGGTTCGTGGCGATGGTCGGTTCGGGCACCTATCTCGGCACAACGTTATTTTGTTTTAACACCGCCCGACTCTCCTTAGTCCAACCGGGCCAAGATGTATCAGACCCGAGACCGTCCGTTAGTGAATCGTGGACTTTCCTTAACCCCGATTTGGACCGGATGATTGCGGAGTTGAAGCGGGAGAGGGATGCTCTCGCCACACGCGAACAACAACTCAAGGATTTAGAGGCGCGTTTGGGCAGTGAACGGCAAGAGATCCGAGTTGCGGCTGATGTCGTTGATCGAATTCAAAGGGAATTCAACGAAACCATTCTAAGCATACGACAGGAGGAGATTCCGAATCTCAAGAAGTTGGCGAAGATCTACACCGCGATGTCTCCGGAGGGGGCTGCCAACATTCTCAAGGAACAAACTGATGAGGAGATTTTGAAGGTGTTGTTCTATTTGAAGGCGAGCGAAGCGGGACCAATCCTGGAGACGTTCGGTCGCCTCGGTGCGTCCACCGCCCAGCGCGCGGCTCAATTGACCGATCGCTTGCGACGCAGTTTGGAAAACCCACCTAGAGCAACTAAGTCATGAAATCAGAGCCGGCCTCCTTAGGCGTGAAGGGGACGATTCTTCCAATACGCCAGGAATCGTCTGGGCCGGTACAGGGGGATACGTTTCAATCCCAGAATTCGTTTTCCGAACATCTCCATTCAGCAGAGGCCAGGCAATCCAAGGGGAAAGCCATTGAGGGGATAAAGGAAGATGTTGAGATTGATTCGGAGGGTAGGAGTTTTAAGCTTTCTTTGGCTAAGAACCGACCTGTGGGGAAGGGGTTGAACCCAAAAATTTGTGCCGATCAGTTCCATTTCACTCCCTTGAGAAACGTCCTCCCCGGATTCTCTGCGCTGACTACCATTGAGCCATCCCCAACGATAAGTTCAGCTCCGGAAGTTCCGGTTTGCTCGGAATTTGCGGTATCAAAGTCAACCAAGAATGAGTCGCGGATTGCGGACAAGGCCACCGAAGATGCGGAGCCACCGAATGAAACGCTGAAACCTCTTCAGGTCTTTATAGAACAGTCGATCCTGTCCACACCGCCAGTTCTTCTGCTGCCAAATCCTACGCCGACGCCGGGGGATGGAACAAATTTCGGGCCGTTTGATTCCCCGACAGATGGGGAAGGTCCAAAGGTCGAGGTTCCAAACCCAGATCTGGGCGTGAGGCACGCAGAGAATAACGAGTATGCCCAGGTGGTCGGTAACCCCGAGCAGGAAGAGCGCGGCCGACCCATCGAACGACAGGAGGAAGGCTCTGGTAGCCGAATCGAACCCTTCCCGGAGGGAAAAGTGGCCCCACCGATCCCAAGCAGGCCTCCTACGACCACCATCATTGATCGATCGGCAAATGGCGCCGCCATGAATGCTGGCATTCCTACTGCTACTCCCCAGTTACGAATGACAAAGGAGGCCGAAATGGAGGATTCTGCCGGGTTAAAGTTAAACAATCTGCCGGCCCCGGAGCCTGAATGGGAAGCTCCCGTGATGCACATTCAGTCTGATGTGGATGAGGCTCGCGATTCTCGCCGTGACATCAAAATTGATCCGATCATTGGTCAGGTTGTTCTCAATACTTTGTCGCATGGGGAAGACTCCGCTCCTTCGAATGAGGTACTTTCCTTCCGAGATTTGCCGGTCGTGGAACGTCTGGTTCAATCGACACTTGAAGGTGTCACGCAGGTTCGTCAGAGGGGCACGGATTCGGTTTCGGTCGTATTACAACCTGATCCAAACACAGAATTAATGTTGCAGGTTCAGTACCGTGACGGAGCGATGACTGCAGAATTGAGCTTGGGACGCGGGGACCGTGGGCTACTCGATCTGCACTGGGACGAATTGCAGCGCCGCCTGAGTGAGCAGGGGATCCAGTTGAGTCGAGGCAATAATTCAAACTTGGCCGGGGGTGGGCAGTACGACCACTCACAACAACGAGATTCTCTTCCAGATGACGACTCTGAGTGGATATCTCCCGAGACTTCCATTAACAAGATTTCCAACAACCCAAACTTGATACGTCGCGCAGTGAGCGGCTTTGAAACCTGGGCCTAAACGCATGTCAACCTCCTCTGTTAATTCAATTTCAAATAGCTCTGTCGCTCTAGCGGGCGATTCATCCGCTCGAATCCCTAACAAGACGCTTGGTCAGGATGAGTTTCTTAGGTTGCTCATTGCTCAGTTATCCTCGCAAGACCCACTAAACCCGCAGAAGGACACGGAGTTCATTTCCCAGATGGCTCAGTTCAGTTCACTCGAGCAGGCGAAAGGCATGCAGTCTAGTTTAGCGGCCCTGCACTCGCAGCAGGAATTCGTGCAGGCCAACGCTATGCTTGGGCGCGAGGTGAATGTGCAAATCGATCAAGACACCTTTGTTAAAGGCCTGGTTAGTTCGGTGAATATCGAGTCCGGGAGACCACGAATTGTTATAGACAATCAGTCTTACGATATATCAAGCGTGCTCTCAGTCGCGATGTTCCACCCACAGGCCATCCAAACCGATCAAAAAAGAAATATCACAAAATAAGTTATGCTTCGATCACTTGATTCCGGCGTTAGCGGTCTCCAACAATTCCAAGGACAAATGGATGTTATAGGCAACAACATCGCCAACACAAATACTACGGGTTACAAGTCGGCACGCGTCCAGTTCTCGGACGCGTTTAGCCAGACGCTGCGCGCATCCTCTGCAGCCACCGGCACCTCCAGCGGTACCTCCTCTATGCAGGTTGGTTCAGGCGTGGCTACAGGCGCGGTGAATAATCAGTTCAGCCAAGGATCGACGGCCCGGACCGGTCTGCCGACCGATCTGGCCGTGTCAGGCCAGGGATTCTTTCTCTTGCGCGACCCAGCAAATGATTCGGAATTCGTTACGCGCGCCGGCGATTTCCGTGTGGATGCTAACGGGTATTTCGTCACCAACTCGGGAATGTATGTCCAGGGATATTCCGACAGCGGTCTCGCCACTTTGGGCGATATCCGGATAGACGCAACTGGGGCACCGGCGACAGCAGCGCCAGGCGCATCGGTGGCCTCCTTCAGTTTCGATCAACAGGGTAAACTGAATGTTCGGTTAAGTGACGGCACCGAGTACGTCCGGGGTCAAATCCTACTGCAGAATTTTCTTGCTCCGCAGGCCCTGGCCAAGGAAGGCGACAATCTCTACTCCGGCCTAGTTGCGGCAGGACCGCTGGTAGCTCCCAGTGCTCCAGGAAGTGCCGGACTCGGCAACTTGGTGGCAGGTGCCTTGGAACAATCAAACGTGGACCTGGCATTTGAGTTCTCCACCATGATCACCACCCAACGGGCCTTTCAGGCCTGCTCGCGCGTCATTACGACGAGCGACGAAATGTTGCAGGAACTTGTGAACCTCAAGCGTTAATTTTAACATATGGCTGATCGCGCCCAAATAAAACCTGGAAGTGTAGAAATAACTGCCGAAGGGGGGGGGGGCATCAAGTCTCTGCTTCCCCTGGTTGCTACCCTTATCCTTATGCCGGCTGTGGCGTGGGCCATGACGACATTTGTTCTTTTGCCAAAGCTTCAGAAGTCACGGGGGGCTACACCAGCTGAGTCTCAGCCTGCCCCGGAGACAGCAGGTGGACATGGAACTACTCCAACGGAGAAAGAGCATGGTGGCGAGGCAGGGGGCAAGGAGACTGTGACGATGGGAAAGCTTTTGGTAAACGTCTCGGGAACCTTGGGATCGCGCTATCTACTTACGAGTCTTACATTGTCAGGAGCGTCTGCCGATTTTAAATCCAAAATGGAGAAGAATGACGCAAAATTGCGGGACATGGCCTGCACCATCCTGGCAACCAAGACCATCAATGAACTTGAGAAACCGGGGGCACGGAGCCTGGTGCGGAGTGAGTTGTTAACGGGGTTCAATAACGTACTCGGAGGCAATTCTGTTCGAGAAATTTATATAACCGAGTTTGCCATTCAATAAAGTATGGAAAACTTCGATGCCGTAAATAGTAATATGGATGCTTTGGAGGATCGATCAGGTATGATTCTCGTAGTCGGGTGGCAAGGACGTATAACGTACCATACGCCTGAAAACATCCTCTCTTACGATTTTCGCCAGCCCGCATTTCTGGCTCCGAACGAATTACGCAAGCTCCGTTTGCGGCACGAGGAATTCGTCCGCTCGCTTGCTTCCCGCCTGTCGATGTACCCGCGACTTGAGGTGACTCTGCGGATGTCCAAATTGCAGACCATTTATTTCCAAAATTTTACCGATGGGTTGAGTACCCCGACTCATCTCACCCTATTCAAAGCGGAACCGCTCAAGGGAATTGGCCTTCTCGATATCCCACCACGCCTTGGGTTGACCATCGTTGATCGATTATTAGGGGGCTCGGCTCCAGTGCCGGAAGAAAATCGGGACCTCACTGAGATCGAGACAGCTCTACTCGATCAGGCCGTACAAATAATTCTCAATGAATGGTGCAACCACTGGCAATCCTTTCAGGACTTTCGCCCAACTTTACTGGGCCACGAGAATAATGGGCGTTTCCTGCAAACGGCCCCTCACGACACGGTGATGATTTGCGTAACTATGGACATGGGTATTGGGGACTCCGTCCAACAACTGCAATTAGCCTTTCCTCATTATATGCTGGAGCCGATTGTGAAACATCTCACTGGAATGAACACTGTCGAGCGGGATGTGCCATCCTCGGGTGGGAGTCCGCAGCCACGCTGGAATACCGAGTTCGACGATGTCCCTATGGAAGTAACCGCCGAATGGGAGGGCTTACGGTTAACAGCTCGTGAATTGGTCTGTCTCGAGCCAGGCCAGATACTTCTGTTTGACCCGCAGATGACGCAGGAGGTCCACGTGCACGTTGGTTCCGTCGCTAAGTACCATGGACGTCTCGGAACATGCGGCAGTAAATGGGCCGTTGAATTGACCCAGCCTTTGATCAACTGATTTTATGAATGCACAGCCCAATCTCGACGTTTTGCTCGATGTGCCGGTCAATCTGTCAGTCGAACTCGGATCGTGCCAAATGCCTATGCGAAATGTGCTCCAGTTGAAGACCGGGTCTGTGGTTCAACTCGAAAAGCTAGCTGATTCGCCAGTCGAAGTCCTGGTTAATGGAAAATTGGTAGCGCGCGGTCAAGTTGTGGTGGTTGATGACCGTTTTGGGATCAAGATCACTGAACTATTAAATGGAGCGTCCAAATGAGTACTTTCGATCGTAAACTATTTTTAAGTTGCGGTTACTTCTTTGGATTTAGTCTGTTCCTTCTGGGCGGTTCAGCCCTAGGGGCCACAGTGGAGGTTGTCGGGACGAGTGGGAGTTCGACTGATTTAGCAGGTCCAGTTGTTCGATTGATGGTTGGCTTGTCGTTCGTCCTCGCTCTTTTTCTCGGCGGTATTTCACTTTTTAAAAGGTGGCAACGAACTTCCCATGAACGCAGTAAAAGCCAATTGGATATCTTTGAGTCAAGGTCTCTTGGTCCTCGGCAAGCTTTATATGTTGTGGGATACAACCAGCAACGATTTCTCGTTGCGTCCTCGCAAGCCGGAATCACCTTGATCAGCCCATTGCCTCTGGCTAATCAGGAATCGGAATCGGTGTTTCCGATGGGTGTTCTCCCTGGTTCAAAAAAGTTTTCCGACCTGCTTCTGGAGGTCATGGGAAGAAAATGATTATGGGACCCACAGCCCGCGGCTTGGCATTGATTGCCAGCCTCTACTTTATACTTGGGCTCGCTTCTGCCCAAGCAGAAGAATCCAACATTGCTGCCCAAGTGGGTCCGCTTCAGATTTCGATAAACAACGCCGGAAAGGGCCCGGAATTGGATGTTGGCATCAAATTGTTGTTGGCGATTACTCTGCTTACTCTCGCACCGTCAATTGTTCTTTTGATGACCTGCTTTACTCGAGTTGTAATCGTATTATCATTTGTACGCACTGCCTTATCCCTTCAAGGAACACCAGCTAACCAAATTATTATAGGACTTTCAATTTTCATAACATTTTTTGTTATGCAACCCGTTTGGAATAACATTCAGCGTGATTCTGTTATTCCATATGAAGCGAAAGTTATCTCTAGTACCGTCGCTATGGATAATGCATCCGGTCATGTTAAGAATTTTATGCTTAGACAAACTCGTCCTAAAGATATCGAGCTTTTCGTGAATCTTGCAAAAATGCCACCAACAAAACCCGAACAATTGCCGCTCACCGTCGTTATTCCAGGCTTTATTATCAGCGAGTTGCGGACTGCTTTTCAAATGGGATTCCTGCTATTCGTGCCGTTTATTCTCATTGATTTAGTGGTTGCGACTGTGTTGATGAGCATGGGGATGATGATGATGCCGCCGATGACCATTTCGATGCCGTTAAAAATCCTCCTCTTTGTTTTAGTAGATGGATGGGGTTTGGTAGTTCGTTCCTTGATTCGTAGTTTTGGGATGTAATCAAATCGTTGAAATACGAAACAAACGATGAATGGTTGGATGCTGGCGTTAATCGTTTCAAGACCTACATACCAACCCGTGGTCTAATTGATTGATCACACACTAAGGAAGATACAAAAAGACTGCGTCTTCGTTGTGATAGGATTATAAAAATCACAGAGAGTATGACTCCAGAATTCGCTGTAGAACTGCTAAAAACACTAATGCTGCAAGCCGTGACGCTTGCTGCTCCATTCTTGGGAGCGGCCATGGTGGTCGGTTTAGTTATCAGCCTTTTCCAAGCAGTGACCAGCATCCACGAGCAGACGTTAACTTTTGTGCCTAAAGCGCTCGTGGTAGTCGGTATGCTCGTCATTCTAATGCCGTGGATTGTTCGAACATTAGTCGAATTCACACTTAAAGTACTAGATTTAATTCCACAGATGGCTTTGTGATAAAAATATGTATTTAGAACTCCAGAACTGGATGTTCGCTTTTGTTCGTGCCAGTGCATTTCTCCTTGTTCTACCCATATTTTCGTCAGCGAATGTTCCCCTAATCTTGCGGACCGCTCTCGGAGCCATGCTGGGAATAGTTGTCGCTCCTGCTCTTCCGCCTGCAGTAATCCTACCCGGCCTCTTTAGTTCGGTAGGAGGGTTAATCAGCGAAGCGTTAATTGGTCTAGTTTTGGGGTTTATGGCACGAATTGTGTTCGGGGCCTTCGAGGTTGGAGGTCAACTCATCACTACGGAGTTAGCTCTAAATATGAGTTCGATCCTAAACCCAATGAGCAGTGCTCCAACTCAAGCGCCGGGAATGATTGTTTTCCTTCTGGCGACTACATTGATGTTCACCCTTGATCTCCATCATTGGATTCTATCTGGATTCGTTCGCAGCTTTAGTGTGGTTCCAGTGGGTGGAGCCCATTTGAATGAGGCGATACTTGTTCACCTGTTAAAGCAGACCTCGAATATGTTCGTGATCGCGATCCAAATGGCCGCACCAATTATGGGAGTCTCTTTTGTCGTATCACTTGTATTTTCCGTGCTGGGTCGCGCCGTTCCTCAAATGTCCGTGTTTTCGGAAAGTTTTGCTTTAAGAACCGCGGCAGGGCTAACAGTTTTGGGGTTCACTTTGCCTCTGATAGCGCAGCACATAATTAACGCGCTGCGGCGAATCCCGGATGATGGAATGAGGGTGGCAGAATGGTTAGGCACCAAGTAAGCAAATGAGTGAGCAAATCGGCGAGAAGACAGAAGAGCCTACGCAGCGTAAAGTCGAAGACGCTCTAAGTAAGGGGAAATTCCCCCGTAGCCAGGAGGTTCAGACGGTTTTTGTGCTCATGGGTGGACTGTCAGCACTGTATCTACTGGGTGGCACCATGTGGAGCCAGATGGCTGACGCGTTCTCAATGTGCCTGGGTCATATTCATGATACTCCAATTAGTGGGCCAGAACTGGGAGGATACGCGGCAAATGGTGTGCTGTGGTTTGCAAAGTGTGTTGGGCCAACTTTAATTGCCGTTACTCTAGCAGGACTTCTCGCAGGAACTTTGCAGAATCGCTTCAGCGTTTCGTCCGAAGCCCTTACCTTAAATTGGAGCAAATTGGATCCCGTTGTTGGTCTTTCGCGAATTTTCTCAGGAAAGTCAGTGGTTCCCACACTAATTGCTTCCCTTAAGCTATCATTGATTTTCGTGCTGTCTTGGAATCAAATCAGCATTGTACTTAACGATCCGATTTTCTATAGCGCGGTCAGCCTCGACCGAATCGCAGGTTTTATGGCTAAGGCAGTTTGGACCATTTCGTTGAGAGTGACTCTTGTTTTGGGAGTCATGGCTGCGTCGGATTATGGATACCAATGGTGGCGCAATCATCAAGATATGATGATGACAAAAGCAGAAGTAAAAGAGGAGATGAAAAGCAGCGAAAGTAATCCGACTACCAAAGCAGCACGTCGGCGCCGCCGGGTAGTGAGCCAGCGGAAAATGTTGTCCGAGGTTCCAAAGGCTGATGTAATTCTGGTTAATCCCACTCATATAGCTATCGCGTTACACTACGACCGAAAGACAATGAAAGCCCCAAAAATTCTAGCGAAAGGAATTCGCTTGAATGCACGCCGAATCCGTGAGGTTGCTGAAAAGCATCAAATACCGATCTTGGAGAATAAGCAACTCGCCCGGTTGATGTTCAAATACGGCCGAGTCGGTGGCGAAATTCCGGCGCAACTTTATGCTGCCGTTGCGGAGATTCTGGCCTGGGTTTACCGAGTTAATCGGTACCGATACTACGTACAGGATAATAGGAACGAAAGCGTTCAATAGTATTGGGCAACATCGTTAAACTGATGCGGACTATTCATCAATTCGGTGAGATTTTGATATCTGGGGAGAACCTTGGTCTAGCCGACGGGCATAATCTTCCCGTGCAGGGGGGATAAACTTGCCTCTGCCTAATTTGATGTATTAAAGATCAACAAGTTACAAATTGGCATGGTCTTAGCTTCACTTACGTGACTTGTGATATCAACACTCAGCAAATATTTCCGGGAGATTCTTCGTCACGGTGACCTTTGGTTGGTGGGAGGCGTCTTTGGGACAATTCTTCTCCTAATTCTTCCCGTCCCGCCATTTTTGTTGGATCTGTTGCTAGCGCTAAACATTGCATTGTCGCTGCTTACATTGCTAGTAATACTATATGTAAAAACACCAGCCGCGTTTTCCAGTTTCCCAACGCTTTTACTTTTTATTACCTTGTTTCGACTCGCGCTGAACGTTGCGACCACTCGACTCATACTTCTGGATGGCTACGCAGGGCATATCATCGAAGCATTTGGCAATTTTGCGGTACGGGGAAACTACGTGGTGGGCCTGGTAGTGTTCTTCATCCTTGTATTGATAAACTTTATTGTAATCACCAAAGGTGCCGGACGAATTGCGGAAGTAGCAGCAAGATTCACCCTTGATGCACTTCCTGGTAAACAAATGGCGATCGACGCGGAGTTAAACGCAGGAGTTATCAATGAGTCGGAGGCGCGGGCCCGTCGCAGATCCGTTGAGGGAGAAGCGGATTTTTACGGTGCCATGGACGGAGCTAGCAAATTTGTGCGGGGTGACGCCATTGCCGCAATTCTCATAACCTTTATAAACATAGTAGGTGGTTTTGCCATTGGAATGGCTCAGCGTGGAATGAGCGTAACGGAAGCGTTACAACGTTTTACCATTCTTTCAATAGGTGATGGATTAGTATCACAGATTCCGGCACTGATTACCTCCACCGCGGCTGGCATTTTGGTCACTCGAGCGGCTTCAAAAAATGATCTCGGCCAGGAACTGGGAGATCAGCTTATGTTCTCCCCTAGAGCCATGTCCGTGCTTACGATTATGCTAGCGCTTCTTGGACTGATTCCTGGACTTCCATTGATTCCATTTTTAATGCTGGCCCTTATTACTGGAGCACTTTCTTACACGTTACAAAAGCATGGACCTTTGCACCACTCTGGCATTGGTCTTGTTGCCCCGGGCGAAACATCTCCAAATTCTCTCGCAGCAGCAGCTTCCGCTGAGCCAAAGCCTGCCGAGAAGATGGAAACTTTGTTGCACGTGGATGGGGTGCAGATTGAGCTTGGCTATGGAATCGTTAGCTTAGCCGATGCGCGCAAAGGCGGTGATCTTTTGGACCGAGTTACTGGGGTTCGACGGAACTTCGCTGGGGACATGGGAGTTATTATTCCACCGATTCGCTTACGTGACAATCTGCAACTCGGAACCAACGAGTATCGGTTTCTAATTAAAGGTCAAATGGTGGCCCAAGGTCATCTCATGCCTGGACATTGGCTGGCGATGAATGCTACCAACAGCAAAGTGCAGTTGAATGGAGTTCCTACGGTTGAACCAGTGTTTCAATTGCCGGCAACTTGGATCATTGACGTCGAGCGAAAAACGGCCGAAGTAGCTGGTTTTACTTTGGTCGATGCTGCCTCCGTTCTGGTGACTCATCTTTCAGAGACGCTGCGACGCAATTGCGCCGAAATTCTGTGCCGGCAGGATGTGCAACAGTTGCTTGATAACCTGAAGCAAACGCATGCTACGGTAGTAAACGAGTTGATACCCTCGCAGTTAACCGTTGGCCAAGTACAGCGCATACTGCAAAACTTGCTCGCCGAGGGTGTTTCGATACGAAATCTTTCAGGAATTTTAGAAAAGGTTAGCGATTATGCGAATACCACTAAAAATCCTGACGAACTTTCTGAATATGCTCGGCGCGCTCTCGGCTCTCAAATTGTGAAGCCATTTCAAATGGCAACTGGCAGTGTACGAGCTATCACCTTGGATCCGCGTCTTGAACAGCAGCTTTCTCAAGGAATACGTCAAACTCCTACTGAGATATCGTTAGTTATGGAGCCGAAGTTAGCCCGATCCATAGTTGAATCTCTCACAAAGTTTATTCAGCAGATGTTGGCAGGCGGACATCCACCTGTATTGCTCTGCGCACCACAACTTCGCCTAGCGTTTAGGCGCTTCTTTGAAAGTACTTTCAACGATCTCGCGGTTCTCTCCTACTCGGAAGTGCCGTCGCGGGTTGAAATACAGAACGCTTTCGTACTTTCGACAACCGACTGAACTAAACCTTAAAAATGAAGCCGATCTCATTTGTGGCAGAAAGCGTAGTCGATGCTGTCGGACAGATCCGATCTCGGCTTGGTCCAGATGCAGTAGTAATAAAAGTTCGTAAGCTTCGTTCGCTTGGTTTGTTACGATTTTGGGAACGTCCGCGAATTGAAGTGCTCGCCTGGCTTCCAGACTCCACTCAACACCCGCCGGACGATTCCCATAAACCAGAAGGAAATTTGACTGCGACGTTGGATGGTGACGATGAACGCAACAGCGCTTATCCTTCACCTGGATTTGAGTGGGAAACTCCATTCTTCCGAGCCTCTAGCCGCACAACAAACCGCTTTGCAATGCCGGGGTCCAGGTTTGGAGAATGGCAGAGCCCTCCTTTGTTGGAACGTATGGGGCTGACTCCTCTAAACACCGAGCGACTTATGGAGTATCTCCGGCTTGAGAATATGGGTGGGGCCCCTGACTCACTTCGGGGAGAACTGCGTGCCGTTCAGAACTGTTTGAGGAAACTATGGAAACCCTTCAATGGTGAAAGCCAGGGGCCCCGTGTTTTGATCGGTCCTCCCGGTGCTGGAAAGACAACGGTTCTCTGCAAAATGTTAACTAATGCAATTCTTTTGGAAGGGGCAAGCGCTCGAGTTTGGCGTTTAGACGTCCCTCGAGCCAACACCGGCGAGATTCTAGGTGTTCATTGTGAAATTCTCAATGTCCCGGTTGAACGCAGTTGGCGGGCTGATTTTCCACGCAAGGAGCAATATCAGTTCGTCGATTTGCCAGGCATTGAAGTCAGCGATGCACTTTCCTTAGCTGGGCTCAAGTCTGTGATTAAACAGATGGAAATTGGTTCGCTTTCCCTAGTACTCAACGCCGCTTATGACATTGACTTATTGCAGGCTCACGTTCGTGCATTCGCCCACTTGCCCGTGACAGACCTGATCTTTACGCACCTTGATGAGGAACGCCGCTGGAGTCGTCTTTTGAATTTTGTAATAGGAACAAAACTCCCGATTAGCTTTTTGAGTGCCGGGCAAAATGTTCCGGGACAGTTGGTGCGTGCGACCGCGTTTAATCTGTTGCCCCCTGAAATGAACAGTTTATGGGAGGAATCGGATCCACAATTTTGTGGCAACAGTTGTGCTACCTAAAACTTGCAACCGTACTGAAATGAAATTCCTGATGATTCTCGGAGCTTTGATTGGATTAACCATCGGTTTGTTGTTTGGACTTGCCGACAACGGGCAATGGCCTTCGGCATTCTGGCGAGCCAGCGCCGCCGCATTAGTTTCTTGCCTACTAATGCGCTGGTGGGGTCGCGCCTGGGTCAAAGGATTGAAAAGCGCGACACTGCATCGGTTACCAGCGGTATCTCAAAGTTCGAGAGAAAGTATTAACACTTAAAATAACTATGGTGCTTTTCCGATCAACTACAATTTCCAATTTGGTAACTGAACCGGATCGCAGTACCAGTTTGTGGCTAAAATATCATGGTGTCAAAGATACACGATCTGAGGACGATCTGGTTAAGCAGTATCTTCCACTGCTAAAAACTGTAGTGGGTCGTTTGGCGCTTACTTTGCCATCGCATTTGGAGATCGAAGACTTTTTCAGTGTTGGAGCGATTGGATTGCTTCACGCCATCCGGAATTTTGATCCATCGAAAGGAACCAGTTTTGAGACTTACGCCCGATTCCGCATTCGCGGTGCAGTCCTCGATGAACTGAGAAAGTCAGATTGGGCCTCGAGGACCATTCGTGACAAGACACGTAAAATTCAAACAGCAATGATCAACCTAGAGCAACAAAATGGAGCCGCACCCAGCGAAAGAGAGATGGCTGCGGAATTGGGGATTTCACGAGTAGAGTATCAGCAATGGATTGAGGAAGTCCGACCAACCACTTTTGTCTGTCTTGATTCGACGACTTCAAATTCTGATGTGGAGGGACGTGAATTGGCAGAAATCATGTGCGATCCGGCACAGGATTCTCCATTGGAAATCCTCGCGCGACGCGAGTTGGCTGAATTAATTGGTGATCGAATCAGGAAGCTTCCAGAGATCCAGCAAAAGGTTCTGGCTCTATACTATGTCGAAGACTTGCGTTTGCGTGAAATTGCTGAAGCATTCGGAGTAACCGAGTCGCGAATTTGCCAGGTCCATGCGCAAGCCATACTGAGCATAAGGTCGTATCTAAAAATAAACAAACTGGGTTATGAAGCTCAAACCCGTGTCTAAAAATGATTATTATTTTAGGAGCGCTGATTGTATTTGGGTCGGTAATCGGCGGCTTTCTTATGGCTGGCGGTTATCTCGGTTCGTTGATGCACCTTTCCGAGGTAATAATCATAGGAGGTTCGGCTTTGGGGGCCCTAGTTATAATGTCACCCAAAAAGATTTTAATAGATTTAGTAAAAGGTATAATTTCAGCGCTCAAAGGGTCTCCTTACAACAAAGCCTCTTACGATACACTATTCAAGGTGCTTTATGAACTGTTTTTGGTTGGGCGACGGAGCGGAATGATTGCCTTGGAAGAACACGTGATGAACCCGGAGAGCAGCTCAATTTTCACGAAGTATCCAGAGATTTTGAAAGATAAGCATGCGGTTGAATTTCTTTGTGGAGGTCTAAGGCCGATAATCGACGGCAAAATCAAGCCAGAGCAATTGAGTGGTCTTTTGGAGATGGAGCTGGCGCGGATGGAAGAAGACCATCACGCCCCAATTAGCGTACTCACTAAAGCGGCCGATGCCATGCCTGGTTTTGGAATTGTCGCGGCGGTCTTAGGTATTGTCATTACAATGGGTTCCATCGCTGGTCCAATCGAGGAAATTGGCCACAAAGTGGGTGCTGCTCTGGTCGGTACATTCCTGGGAATTTTCATATCATATGGCTTTATGAATCCTATGGCAGTGAACATGGAGTTTATTGGTATGGCTGAGGCCAACTACTCCCGCTGTATCGCCAGCTGCGTCACTGCCTTCGCTGGAGGAATGGCTCCTCTCATGGCGTGTGAAATGGGACGCCGGGGACTGAGTAGCGACCTAAAATGTTCAGCCGACGATCTTGAGGTGTTGCTAAAATTGGCTGCTGGTACTCCAAAATAGGCTGATCATGGCGAAAAGACATGGACATCACGGTGGTGCGTGGAAGGTGGCCTACGCAGATTTTGTCACAGCCATGATGGCTCTCTTTCTTGTACTTTGGTTGACCTCACAGGACACTAAAATCAAGGAAGCGATTGAACGGTCATTTCGAAATCCTTTCTTATCTTTGACCAAGGAATCGGTGGGAATTATACCCAACAAAGACGTCAACGCGATCCATGAGCAAAGAGGTAAATTTGAATCTATAAACGCAGTTGAGATGGAACTTCTACGTAGGCTCACCGAAGATCTTGCGAAGATGTTTCAAGAGAATCCTGATGAGGCCAGCAATTCGGTTAAACTTCAACTCACGGATGAGGGGTTAAGAGTCAATCTTTTCGATCGGTCCCATAAACCAATTTTTTTACCTGATTCCTCTGACATGAGCGAATACGGAATTTGGGTTCTCTCTACACTGGCTTGGGAAATTTCTAGGTACACGACATTTAATATCGAAGTAGAAGGGCATACGGAATCCGGGCGTAGTGTCCTGCAAACCGATTACGGTGATTGGGAATTGTCGGCTGATAGGGCTAATTCGGCGAGAAGGCTTTTGACTAAAAACGGCGTGCTGTCCCAACAAATTTCAAAAGTAGCTGGGTATGCTGACACCCTAACTATTGATGGAAAATCGCCGAAGGATGAGACCAATCGTCGTGTGACTGTGCTTTTGAGGACAAAAAACAAGACCTCCAACATTCATGACTGAATTATTTATTCCTTTTACGTCTAAGAACGGCTCAGGCAAGAACGACGAGGTATTTCGCGTCAAAGTTTTGCCCAATGGAAAGCAAGGATCCGTCCCATTCTGCTCAATTTCTCCAGGGGCGGATTGCGGCATTAATGCAAATTTAGAAATTGGCAATGTCCAAGAATCAAGAGTATCCATGGATAGAGAGGGTGACCAAATTTCAATCATACGGTTTCGTTGCTCCTGTGGAGAATTAGTAGAGCTGGAGTGTGTCTACTAAACATTATGAAGAGATTATCTGATGATAATTAACTTAAAAATTAGCACTTTAGTCGTGTAATTATTGTATTTGTACCAAACTAATTTAAGTTAAATAAAAAATGTGCAAGAAGATAACTAAAATTTGTTAATTTATAAAAAGTACACCTTTGTTAAGCATACAAACATATGAATGTGAGTATTTACCAAGCTGCTGCAGCGATGAATGCGAATTCACGATGGCAGGAAATGATCTCTGAGAATCTCTCCGCCGGATCTGTTCCTGGCTTTAAGAAGCAGGACTTATCTTTTTCAGCTGTTCAGGCGGGAAGAATGTCGAATTCGGAAATGTTAAAGTCTGGCAGCTTGATTCCATTTGTTCTTCCAAACGCTACCGCCTTCACAAACTTTTCGGGCGGAGAACTGAAGCCAACTGGAGTAAATACTCATATGGCCCTCGAAGGACTTGGATTTTTTGAAATCGAGACCTCTAATGGACTGACTGCTTTTACGCGGGATGGAGAATTCCAACTCAATGCGCAAAGTCAACTTGTCACCAAGAATGGGCACTTGGTTATGGGTGAGAATGGACCCTTGCAACTCGATTCCAAAAACGGAGAGCCGATCTCTATTTCACCAAGCGGACAAATTAGTCAGGGAAGCGATATTAAAGGAACACTAAAAATTTCTACGTTTGAAAGCCCGAATTTGTTGACACCCATTGGCGGTGGTCTTTTTGAAGTTGGTGATGCTAGTTTGAACGCTTCATCCGATGGGCGTCCAGGTGTTCGAATGGGATGGTTAGAAGGTAGCAATACTTCAGCTCCGGCTGAGATGTCGGGTCTCATTACAGCCATGCGTTCCTTTGAAGCCAATCAGCGCGTTGTGCAGTTACACGACGAACGAATGGGTCGACTCATTACTGAACTTGGGAACCCGAATTGAACTATGTTTCGTGCACTTTACTCTTCGGCTGCCGGAATGCAGTCCCAACAGATGAATCTCGACGTTATTGCGAATAATCTCGCAAACGTTAATACGACTGGTTTCAAGAGAAGCAAAATTGAGTTTCAGGATCTCTTGTATCAAACGACTCGCGCTGCCGGGTCTGAGCAGGGCGGGGGAAATCAACTGCCGACGGGTCTCCAGGTTGGTCATGGTTCTCGGGCGGTTGCTACATCAAAGGTCTTCTCAAACGGGGAACTAACTCAAACCGGTGAAAGGCTTGATGTCGCGATTAACGGAGACGGGTTTTTCGAGGTACAGATGGCCGACGGCACCCGGGCTTACACCAGAGACGGAGCGTTAAAAACTGCTTCTGATGGCCGGATCATGACCAACGATGGTTCGGTGCTACAGGGAGGGTTTCAGCCTGTTCCACCAGGGACGACTGCTATCTCGATCGCACCATCCGGTGATGTAACCTACGACGGTTCAAACGGGCCATCCACTTTTCGAGTACAACTCGTCAGGTTCAATAACCCTGGTGGCTTGGAGAGCGTTGGGCATAACATGTATCGCGAGACTAGATCATCTGGTAATGCCGAATTGGGGAATCCAGGCGAAAATGGATTTGGCGCTCTGGAACAAGGATTCCTCGAAATGTCGAACGTAAAAGTTGTTGAGGAAATGGTGAATCTAATTGTTGCTCAACGCGCCTACGAAGTGAATTCGAAAGCGGTTCAGGCGGCTGATGAAATGATGCAGCAGAGTAATAATCTACGTCGATGAAATCATTAAAACTCGCTTTATATCTTGGCTTTGTTTCGCAAGGCATCGCTGGTAATTCCTACGATTTACAACCGATAGCTCACGTGAACGGCGATGGCATCTTCCTTGATGATGTGGTTGCCAGTACTAATTGCGTTGTTCCTCATGTTCGTATTTCCGCCCCTCCCCGTTTGGGCCAAGTGTTGACTCTGACACGCTCGGACATTGAGGCGGCAACAGTTACAGCGATTGGTACTTCCCCCACGAACTGGTCAGGTAGCCATCAAGTGAGTATCAAACGGCGTGTTCGGATTCTTGAAGGAGATGAGCTGAATCGCATTCTCACAGCCCAACTACAACAAGAGGTTATCAAACAGCGTGGCGAGTTAGAATTGCGTATAGCGCGTTCATGGACGCCGGTAAGTGTTCCCGATGTTCCATTCACATTGAGAATCATCGATTTGCCTGCAACCGGTGTATCGTCGTTGTTTGTTTGCCGGTTCGAGCTAAAGACCGCTAGCGAATCCATAGGAGTTTGGCAGGTCTCCCTGAGTGCCTCCTTATGGCGCGAAGTTTGGACAAGTAGGACTCCGTTACGCCGGGGTATGTCACTGGTAGATGCTGATTTAGTCCGCGAGCGACGTAATGTAATCACGGTCCGCGATTCGTTGGCCGATTTTGAAGGCACCGATCCTTCAATTGAAATCTCTGAGTACGTTGCACCTAATGTTCCATTACTTACACGTTCATTGAAGATGAGACCTACGGTGCGGCGGGGGCAGAGTGTTGAGGCAAGAGTAGTAGAGGGAGCTCTCGCTATTTCGCTAAAAGTGGAGGTATTGGAGGACGGCACTCCCGGGCAGACGATTCGAATTCGCAATCCTCAATCAAAACGTGAACTACGAGGTCAGGTTCAAAATGAAAGCATCATTCTTGTTATCCTTTAAAAAATTGTCTGAAGCCACTATGTTATTTAACCATACGCACTATACACTGTGGGGGCGAGATTCTTCAAAGATCGATTCCTACCTGCTTTTTCCTTCCTGGCACAAGCGCTTCAGTTTGTTGCACAAGATCTACTTTTGTCACGGTATCGTGGGAATGCTTATTTTAGCAATGCCATCGTTGGTGGTGGGTGATTCACTGTGGAAGGACACCGAAGTTCGTTCCCTTGTCGGAGACAGACAAGCGCTCGCGGTTGGGGATATTGTAACCATAGTTGTTCAAGAGAACACAACTACCGAAAAGGACAATAGCACCAGGACATCTCGAAAATCTGGCGCTAATGCGAGTTTTTCCAGTTTTTTATACCCACCTTCCACGGGCACAGGTTTGATTGGTAAGAATGGAGAGTTATTAAAGTTCAATGGAAGCACAGACCATGCTGGAGGAGGGACCATTAACAACTCCGAGAAAATTGTGGCTCGCATTGCGGTTCGTGTGATTGACGTTTTACCGAATCGAAACCTGGTTATTGAAGGTTCACGCGAGACTGCCTTTTCTGGCGAAAAGCAGACGGCCATCTTGCGCGGGACAGTGCGCCCAGAGGATATAACTGGTAACAATACAGTTCTAAGCTATAACATAGCTGATGCGACAATTAAGTTTGTTAGCAAAGGAACGATTACGGATGCCCAACGTAAGGGCTGGTTTTTGAGAGTATGGGAAAAATTAAGCCCCTTCTGAGTGTAACTAAACTATAAAAAAATAGTAAAGCTTAGTATTAGTTTGGTGGCATCGGCTTTACCTTCGGAATTAGTGTGTCCCCTCGCCAGGCGTGCGTGCAGGGTGAGCGGGAGGAATGCGTGAACCAACCTTCTCCCCACGGACCTGCAATGTAACCGTCCGGCGGAACCGTTGGTGGTAGGCGTCGACGGGCGCTGAGTTCAGGGAAAGGCGGGCCGGATCAGGGCAGACGAGCTGCCGCTGGGGACGCGATCGGGCTGGGAC
>CAZZGS010000006.1:9878-25588 GCA_964653845.1 uncultured Bryobacter sp. | reverse complement strand
CCTTCAAGCACAATCCGGCGCTTCTACCAGAGCGCTTCATGACGCTTGACGCCAAGTGCTGAGGCGGCAAATTGCGGCACCGCATTGTCTTGCGAGAAATTCGGATACTTGGCCCAGGCATTGAATTCCCAGTCGGTTGCTTCAACCCTTCCACGGCCATTGTGAACAAAGATGGCCATCGTGTCCCGCACCCAACTCCGGTCTGTAGGGCAAATGAAGAAATCCACGGCAGCCATCTCGGCATGACTCTTCTTGAGGATCTTCTTCACAGTCTCCCGGGCGTCTTCGCTCTCAACCAGAATGCGAACTCGCTCCACCCGTGACAGATGCCTCACGATGTCACCATAGAGCCACGGAATCGGAGCAAATTTGCCGGGCCAGTCTGACTTCTCGTGTGGCCATCCCAGCCACGTTGCCGCGTGCGGAGCCCACTCCGCCGGCATCCTCAGCCCCATTACTTAGCCCACCTCTGGGTCAACCCGCCATAGTGGTCGATGCGCCGATCACGGAAGAATGGCCAGTTGCGCCGCACTTCTTCCATCCTGGCCGGGTCACACTCGACAATGAGATTCTCTTCCTTGTCATGCGACGCCTCTGCCACGACAACTCCGAGTGGATCGGCCACAAAAGAGTTGCCCCAAAATTCAAGTCCCGCATCGGGCGTCCCCTCAAATCCCACACGGTTCACCGCGCAAACATAGATCCCATTGGCGATAGCGTGAGACCGCTGGATCGTCCGCCAGGCATCCAGCTGAGAAGGCCCGTATTGCTCCTTCTCGTGAGGATGCCAGCCAATTGCGGTCGGGTAAAACAATACATTCGCCCCTTGCATCGCTGTCAGCCGTGCAGCTTCCGGATACCACTGGTCCCAACAGACCAGCACCCCAATCCGCCCAAAGGCGGTGTCAAAGTTCAAGAAACCCAGATCACCAGGGGTGAAGTAAAACTTCTCATAGAAGAGTGGATCGTCCGGGATGTGCATCTTGCGGAAGATCCCCTGAAGCGCACCATCGGCTCCAATGATTGCTGCGGTGTTGTGATAGAGCCCTGTCGCGCGCTTCTCAAAGAGGCTAGCCACTACAACAACGCCCAGTTCCTTGGCAATTTTGCCAATCTCCTGCGTCGAAGGTCCCGGGATCTCTTCGGCCAGATCAAACAGATCTGCCTTCTCTTCGCGACAAAAATATTGACTGCGAAACAGTTCCTGGAGACAGATAATCTGGCCGCCGGCTGCTGCAGCTTCGCGAATCTTCACAATCGCTTTATCTAGGTTTTCTTGGGGGTCGGTGGTACAGGAGGTCTGAACCAGTCCGACACGGAAGGGCTTCAAGCTTGCCATCGTTGATATCATTATCGCTTCTATGTTGCTCAGACTGTTTTTCGTTTTCGTGGCAAGCGCGCTTTCCCTTGCGATTGCCGCTCCGCCCAGACCCGAAGAAATCCTCGGATATAAGCCGGGTACCGACTTTAAACTGATGGACTACGAGGAACTTGCGAAGTATTTCCAGGCTCTTGCCAAGTCTTCCGAGCGCATCAAACTGATTGAGATCGGTAAGACCAGCGAAGGCCGCCCGCACTATCTTGCGCTCCTTTCAAGTGAAGAGAATCTCCGTAATATCGACAAGTACAAGGAGATGAACCGAAAAATGGCCTTGGGCCAAGCCTCCAAAGCAGAAGCCGAAACTTTCGCAAAAGAAGGGAAAGTTTTCGTCTGGATTGATTCCTCGATGCATGCAACTGAAGTAGCACCCGCCCAGCATGCCCCTGACCTTGCCTACAAATTCATCACCGATGAATCAGAGGAGACCCGTCGCATCCGCGATAAGGTCATTCTCGTTCAGGTGCCGTGTACAAACCCGGACGGCATGACGATGGTGAGCCACTGGTATCGCAAGAATGTCGGCACTCCATATGAGATGTCTCCCATTCCGTTTCTCTATCAAAAGCACGCCGGCCACGACAACAATCGCGACTGGTTCATGCTCAATCTCCCCGAGACACGCAACCTCACCCGGCAGCTCTTCCAGGAATTCTTTCCGCAGATCGTTTACAACCAACACCAGATCGCTCCATTCCCGGCGCGCATATTCATTCCGCCTTATGCCGAGCCGCTCAACCCCAACATCCCGAGCTCAGTCATGGAAGGCATTAATCTGATTGGCACTGCCATGCGCGAGCGCTTCCTGCGCGAGAACAAGGCGGGTGTTGTGTCCTACATGGGCTTTGACGCCTGGTGGAACGGAGGCCTCCGCACAGTGCCTGCATTCCACAACATGCACGGCATACTCACCGAAACCGCAGGCTTCGGCTATGCCACGCCACACGACTACAAACCCGCTGAATTGGGCGAACGATTCCCCAACGGTATCCCTACCAAGTTTCCAACCGTCTTCTATCCGCTGCCGTGGCAGGGCGGCCGCTGGGCCTTGCGCGACGCGATGGATTACATGCTCACCGCAGACTGGGGCATCATGGATCTCGCCGCTCTGCGTAGCCACCACTTCCTGATGAAGGCTTGGGAACTGGCCAATCGAAACATCGAAGATAAGTCGTTTTATGGATACATTGTGCCTGCCTCGCAACGAGACCCCCACGCTGCAGCCGGTCTTCTGGATCGCCTACAGCAAGCTGGCGTCGAGGTGCATCGCCTCAACCAAACCATTACCCACAACTTCCAGACTTATCCCGAAGGTAGCTATGTCCTCAAAGCCCAGCAAGCCTTTCGTGGCTATCTTGTCGATCTCCTCGAGCCGCAGAAGTATCCCGAACTTCGGTCTGGACAAACCGGCCCAACCAAGCGCCCCTACGACTTAGCCGGTTGGACCCTCAGCTACCAAATGGGTGTCGATGTCGACAAGCTCGATAGCCCTCTTCCATCGACTGCAACCTTGAGCAAAGTGGAGAAGGTGCAATACCCTGAGGCGACCTGGAGCCATTCCGATTCAGCAAGCTTTCTCAAGATCGCCTCTACTCTCAAGCAAGGCAGTCCAGTCTTCTGGTCTGCCACTGGTGATATGTCCACAACGCAGAACGGTGCCACCTATAAACTGAAGACGCCGCGAGTGGCGATCTACGAACCACACACGGCCAACATAGATGCCGGTTGGACCATGTGGTTGATGGAGAACTTCCAGATTCCCTACACCGCAATCAAGAACGAAGAAATTCAAAAGGGCAACCTCAAGTCACGCTACGATGCCATTCTGCTCACACAGCAAGCTGCTCAGAGCATCCTTCACGGCGCGCGAGCGGGCGAGGCCGGGAATCGAACCGAGGGTCAGCAGCGTCCTGAGTTCACCGGCGGAATTGGCAACAAAGGCCTAGTCGCCCTCGAAGACTTCGTAAAAGCCGGTGGCACATTGCTCGCCTTCGACACCGCCACTCAGCTTCCCATCCAGAGCTTCGATATCGGCGTGCGAGGTTTGCTCAGCCCTTCTGCCGGACGCGATGAAGATGTGAATCCGAATGCATTCTATGCACCCGGTTCGCTGATCCGCATCAATGTCGACACCAAACATCCCGTCGCCTTCGGAATGGCCGCAGAAGCCGTCGCGATGACCACCGGCGGCCAGGCCTTCGAATCTACACTCATTAAAGAAGCCAACACCGGCAACCGGGAGGTTAAGGTAATTGCCCGCTACGCCACCAAAGACCTGCTGGCATCCGGTTGGCTCTCTGGTGAGCGTCTGGTTCTCGGCAAACCCATTGCTGTGGAGGCCCGCTTGGGCAAGGGCAGCGTCTTGCTCTATGGTTTCCGTCCTCAATTCCGTGGCCAACCCTACGGTACTTTCAAACTTGTGCTCAACGCACTCTATCTTGCCAGCGCAGAGAAAATCCAATGACTCGTAGACAAAGCATAACCATGATGGCCGCCGCTGCGGCCCCTTCCGCGATCGAAAAGTTCGTTCGCTTTCAAAACGGAGCCCGTATTTCCTGGGGCCGCGTAGATGGCGAACAAGTCATCCCTCTTAGCAACGCTCCATACCTGGGCGGCAAGCCTCTCGGCGGCAAGAAGCAACTCAAGAGCATCACGTTGCTTGCCCCCGCAGATCCCCCAAAAGTACTTGCCGTTGGCCTGAACTATAAGAGTCACATCGGCACCCGGACCGTACCCAAGGAGCCAGAGATCTTCTACAAGCCAACCACTTGTCTGATTGCTCCGGGCGAGCCGATCCTGATTCCCGCTGGTGCCAAGAACGTCCACTATGAAGGCGAACTCGTCGTTGTGATGGCCACAGGTGGACGCAACCTCACGGTCGAACAAGCCAAAGCTGCGATCTTCGGCGTGACCTGCGGCAACGACGTTTCCGAGCGCGACTGGCAGAACGGTCCTCAAAAAGACTTGCAGTGGTGGCGTGCCAAAGGCAGCGATACCTTCGGACCTCTCGGCCCGATGCTCGTCAAGGGAGCGGCATACGATAAGGCCCTTCTTCAGACTCGTCTCAACAACGAGGTGGTCCAGAAGCAGTTCACCAGCGATCTATTGTTCGATTGCCCGACCATTGTCAGCTACATCTCAAAGTATGTGACTCTCACCCCTGGTGACGTCATTTTCACAGGAACTCCCGGTTCCACCAAGAGGATGGTCGCCGGTGATTCGGTAGAAGTCGAGATCGAAGGTATCGGCCTCTTGCGAAACCCCATCAAGGCGGGCTGATGAATACGGTCGAGCGTATCCTCGACTTCCATCAGGGGCGAGACCCAGAGCGCCTGGCGATGAAGTACAAGCTGCTTGGCGCTTCGCCCCGTGCCTTCTTCCGAGGCACAGCCCACCTGTTTTATGAAGACCTGGTTGACCCGCCTCCAGCCCCGCTGGTTTGGGTCTCAGGTGATGCTCATATTGAAAACTTTGGCGTCTACAAAGGTGACAATCGCCTCGTCTATTTCGATTACAACGACTTTGACGAGTCGGCCCTGGCCCCAACGACTTGGGAGTTGGTTCGGATGCTCACCGGCATTTTGCTCTCTGGAGTGCAGGCCAACCCCGAGTTTTTTCTTGACGACTACGCTGCAGAGTTGGCGACGGGAAAGTCCCGCTGGGTGGAAAGAGCCACATCTTCAGGCAGTGTTCGCAAGCTTGTCTACTCGCTCAAAGGTCGTTCCCGCAAAGCCCAACTGAACCACCGCACTGTTTTGAAGATACGTATCCGCGAGATCCTCACCGACGGCCGTTTCGCTCTCCCTCTGCATGAGGGAGAGTTCGACATGTTGAAATCTCATTTCAGCCGGCTTGTCAGTGCCGGTAGACGGATTGCGGGTAACGGCAGTCTGGGTGTCTCCCGATTCATACTCTTGGTTGAAGATGACTACTTGCTGGATTTGAAAGAAGCTCGCCCGAGTATTCTCGCCCGTCACCATCCTCAACCAGAGTGGCCTTCCGAAGCTCATCGCATTGTTGAGATACAACGCCGGATGCAAGCCATCTCGCCGGCTTTTTTGCACCCCGTAGAATTGGAGGGAAAGTCTTATGTCCTTAGGGAACTCGTTCCTCGCGAGGATCGAATCCGACTCGAAAACATTGCTGCAATTGGGCCGCTGCTTCGCACAGAGGCAAGTGTGATGGCCTGGTCTCAACTGCGTTCGGGTGGGCGTCAAGGCTCAGCCACCATCGATGATCTGATTGCCTTCAGCAGGGAGCATGGGTGGCGTAAAGCGGTGCTCGAATTGGCCAGACACCATGCAGACCTGATCCTGAAACAATACGAGGAATTTAAGGCAGCAGGGCTTTGAGTTCAGCGGCAAATGCTTCCGGGTGAGTCCAGAGCCAGAAGTGCCCACCAGCTTCCTGGCGGATTCTGAACCGTGAAGAAGTCTCGATTGCCCAAGCCTCAATGTTCAACTTTTCATTGATTCCCCCCAGCGCTGTAATCGGGATTGCCAGCGGAGCTTCGTCTGAATAGACGTGAGCCTGAAACATCTTTCGGTCTGCTTCGAGTGCCGTCGGAGTCGATTGCTGGCGGGCCTTTGGCCCTGTGCAACTGCTGACCAGCAGGCCTGCGGGCATTTGCTTTCCACGACGGCGCAGCTCGAGCGCCACCTCAAACGCAAGGCCACCGCCCATCGAGTGTCCCGCAAGTAGAAAAGGCTCTTCATCGCCCAGAAGCAACTCGATCTCATCGGTCATTGGTTGGATCAATTCATTGAAGCTGGTCGCCGATGGTTCTGCGAGTCGGTCTTCCCGCCCTGGAAGAAGTGCAGGAAGCAAACTCAAATCGCTGTACTCTCTTAAAAAGCTCCATGCCTGGACTCCCGCTTCCGCCCAAGGGAAAAGAAAGACCTTGAAGCCTGTGCCCCACACGACAGGGAAAAAGCGTCTGCGCTGTGCCTCCCGGTAGCGGGCAATCCGCAGCGCTAGAAGCTTGCGCTTGACTGGACTCAGAGCGGCTGATGAACTGGCTGTGCGCTGCGGTGTCTTTGCCATGCTGCGCCGGAAGATGCGTTCGAGGGGCTTTACGGAGAGACTATCGAGATAGGCGACTGCGGCAGTTCGGCCTCGCCGGCTTAGTTCCGTCCAGTTTTCCTCTGAGTGGAGCAGGGAACTGAGTGTATCGATCCAGATCCCCAAATCCTGCTCTGGAACTTCTGCTTCAGGCACCATCTGGTCGCTTACCGTGCTTTGGTAGCGCAAAATCGGATTCACAGGAAGAACGTGCTCGACCCCGCACATGGCTTCACGAAGACCACCGACGTCGGATGCCAGCACCGGCACCGCTCGCGAAAGACTCTCCACCACCATGCGGCTGCGGGCTTCTGCCCATAGGCTGGGAACCAGCGTCACCCTGGTTTGCTGCAGAATTTCGGTAATGTCTTCGACGGTATCAAGAAGCGTAATGTTAGCTCTCGCATGGATTGCTGCCAGATCATCCTGTGTGGTTCCCCAACTAGGTACAGCTGCAAACTGAGTCTCGGGCATCGCATCGGCCAGGCCCAACAGAATTGCCAATCCCTTGACCGCGCTTGGGTTGACAAGGGTAACGAAAGGGTTATTGAATCGCCCAACGTCTGGAGGGTTAGCGTGGTCACCAAGGGAGATGGGAACATGCACTGCGTCCAGATTTGCTTCATTCCGGCAATAGCGGGCAACGTATTCGCTGACACATACGATGGCATCAGCTTCCCGTAACCTTGCAGTGCGCTCCTCACTGAGCGACGAGGCATCCGGGCCGAAGGGCAGGGCAATCGTCGCCCTCACCAAATAGATCACACGCGCGCCCTGTTGCTGTAATGCGGTCTCGTAGAGAAGGTGTGCCGGGTCATCAGTCGAACACAGAATGATGTCGGGCTTCTGGTCTGCCAAGTCGTCGGCAAGGGCGCGACGCAAGTTGGTGTCGCGAGTAATGACGTGCACCTCGGCGCCACTGAGCTTGAAGTTGAGACCGAAGTCCTGCCATTCTTCTGTCGAGAGTCCTCTCCGGTTGAGCTCGGCCTGATGTGCCTGATGTTCCGATTCACCAAACTGTTCGAGACGCGTAAAGACGCGCACCTGATGGCCAGCTTGAACCAGCGATTCCACCAGAATACGATTCGATTTGTCACCGCCTCCAGCACCCGGGTAGTAGGTGGAGTTATGAATCAGGTAGATGCGAAGGCGTTTTGCTTCAAGGCGGCTCAGCAGAACCTCAAGGTCATCCGCACTAAGACCACTAGCGAACTTGCGAGCTGCCGCCATCCCATTGAGGCGTTCTTGTTCGTAAATCGATTGGTCCCCGAGCAACTCACAAAGTGCGTCGCGCCATACCTCGACAGGCTGCTCACGAACAACTCCAATCGGCATCCCGGTCTCGTCGTGCTGCGCTAACCACTCAGTGATCGGGGCAATCGGCAATCGATACCGCGAACTGGCCGCTGCTTCAGTCAGGCCGCCGTGGTTGCTGGCAAGAACTGGAATGCCCCGCAGAAGAGCCTCAGTCACCACCAGGCCGTAGCCCTCATACCAAAGTGATGGCGCAACAAGAACGGAAGGGCGACACAGGACTTCATCGATCGATGCCACCGTGTCAAGCACCTCGATGCTCGACATCGAGCTCAAGTCGGCCTGTGTGGTTCCCCAACCCTTTAGAGCGAGGAATGGCTTCTCAGGCATCAGTCTCGCCAGCTCAACATAGATCGGCAGACCCTTGACCGTGCATGGGTTGATCAGCAGAACGGATTGCTTGTCGAAGTTTGAGTACTCGGGCCAGGGAGGATTTCCGTAAAGCGCAGGCGGAATGATTTCTGCCTTGCGGCCCAGGTGCTCTTCAATATAGGAGGCCATGTGACTGCCGATGGAAACGATGGCCAATGCATCGTCAAGCAGTCTTGTTGCGGCCTCGTCTTTGTGCCAGGCTTCGGGGCCAAACGGGAACCATTGCGGAGTGTGAGCAAGATAAACGAGGCGGTCTTTTGCTGCCTTGTGAGCCTCACGCAGAAGTGAGTGTGAAAGGTCTTCGCTCGATACCAGGACAAAGTCCGGGTCGAATTCGGCAACGGCTTCACCGATGCGTCCTGCCTTGCGCTGGAAATGATGGATGGTCCGGATCCGTACACCTTCGCGCACGGCATCCTGCTCCAGGTCCCCACCACAGAGAACAAGACAATCATGGCCATTGGCGGCCATCGCCCGCAGCCATAGCAGATTGCTGCGCGTCGAGCCCCCCTTCGGCGGATCGTATGACGCGCTAGCGGCTAGAAGGATCCGCATTCGTCCTGGATTCCTCGAGCCACGCCTCTGCGGCCTGTTCTTCGCTCATTGCTTCAATCGCACCCAAAATTCGAGTGTACTCCGAGTGGCCCACGCCCCCAAAGGCAATCAGTTCATCAATTCGTCTTGCCATCCTCTCCAGCGTCACTTCTGCGGCATAGACATCTTCGATTCCCAGTGAGACACCGAAGACTTCGTGGATCCTCATCAACATCAATACGACTTTGAGCGAGTGGCCTCCAAGGTCGAAGAAGTTGCTTTCTCCGGTCACACTCTCGCATGCCAGCAGGTCCTGCCAGATGGAGGCAAGCAGGCTCTCGGTGCCAGTTTCAAGCTCGATGGCGGAGCCCCGTTTCATCTGTAGGCGAATCGAAGCGACACTGTTGAATCTTCTGGCGATTCCGGCATAGTCGACACTATGGTGAGCGGGGGCGGCTATAACTTGGGCCGGGGCAGCACGCTCAGTTCGTCTGGGCTCAAAGCGAAAACAGGAAAGCCGCTCAACCGCGATGGGCGAAGGTACGGCCTCAAAAAATTCTCGCGCTGGAGCGTTGCGAGAGCTTTCGATGAACGGGATCTTAACGTCTTTGCAGCCAAGCGACAGCGCATGTTCACCCAGCCAGGCAAAGACGCGATGCTCGACGCCTCTTCCCAGCACGCGACAGCTCAGTAGAAAATTCTCAATCAGAAACGTGGGCCCAAACGGTCTGCCCATGAGCAGTCCGGTAAAGCCGTAGTTCCCGAATCGATCCCGCACGTGAATCCCGTAAACAGATTTCAGGTTCAGGATCTCCACTTCTGTACGGCGTATCGTTGTGAAGTTGAATTGATTGGTGCGCTGCGTCAACTGCGCGGCCCTTGAGACTTCATCTACGCTGATCGGCCGGATCTCGACTTCGAGTTCAAGCGTCTCGTAGAAGTGTTCGAGCGACCCTGTTTCATTGAGCGCCTTACCGAATTCCTGCACCCCTTCGTAGCTAGCGGCGCGTGTCTGATCTGCTTGCGTAACCTTCAATTGGTCGAAAGCCCAAATGTGGTTCAGAAATCCTTCAAAGTCAGTCGCATCTGGAGGGAGCGTGATCCCAAGTACTTGCGGCAGCTGCTCATCGATTTCAGAAATTTCTTTTGAGTTGTCATCTAGAAACACGAAGCTATCAAGACCCAGGGAAAGCTCAGCTGCCATTGAGGACAACCCCAAATACTTGGGCTGCCAGTTGATGCGTCTCCTGATGAAGTGATTCAGATGAAGTGGAAATTCCGGGTGCTGCTCGAAGGTCTCCCGAACGTCTTGCTCATTGTTCTTGCTGCTGATTACCAGAAGCAAGCCCATCTCACGCTGTTTGAGGGCGAAGCGTTGCAGAGCGAGATGCCCTGGGGTGAGAACGACTCCCTCAGGGCCATCTTCGCCGCAGATCCCTTTCCAAATCGTGTTGTCGCAGTCTAGCGCCAGCACCTTATTCGGCGTTTTGTGAATACTGTGCGCGGCTCGAACGATCGACGAGCCGAGGGCGATATAGTAATCCTCGGTGTAGGGAATGCCGCCCAGGCGTTCGCCATCGGGGCTCGATTTCCTATCCACTGGATACCAAAGATCGATTTGGAATGGATCGAGTAGATAAACACCCGGAACCTCTCGCCACCATCCCGTCCCGCCGACGTCCGCAACGATGAGCATCGGCACCTTGAAAGTCGAAACCCGCGCCTCGATTGCAGCCATGAGCGACTGTGCGTTTTCGATCCGGCGTGCGACATCTCCCAAGTCTTGGAATCGAAAGAGTACTACGTTAAGCCCGTGGCTGTTTTCAGCGAAGATGCTACCTGGGTCTAGAATTGTTTGGAGGATTTGGCCGAAGGGCGCAAAGTGGCTGGCGAATTCCGACTGAAGCGGAGTTCTCCAAAAATCGAAAGTGGTTTGGAGCGGTTCTGCTGTGTAGCTGGCGGCAATAGCGAACCGAAAAGAATTGGGCACAACACCCTATTCTATCTAGGTGCATTTGAGTACTTCTGTACCATATGGCCGCTTGTGCTTTTGGCCGTAAAAGAGAGGGTAATTGACGCCTTCCGTCCCAAGGGGTACAGTATTTGAAAACTTCGATAAGTGCCAAGAGCTGGCTTCTCTCGCCGTGCTTCTCTTCAAGATGGCTGACGAGGAATCGATGCCTCTTTACATAACGGCGGCCTGCCGGATGCGCAATGGCACCGCTCTTGAGATTGTTCTTGTTGGCCGTTCGTCGCCACTGGCGCTGTGCGGCCCTCAGGCCAGCCAGACTCTACTTGTTAGCGCCTAGCTGCCAGTCTTCATTGAAGAAGCCCGCAGCGGCGATCTTGCCCGGGTAGCGAGGGCCTGGAGGTATGCTCGTATCGATTATGGCCCAGTCGGGTAGTTTGGGTGTCTGGCGTGCGTTGTTCAGGAAGTCATAATCCCGAAAAGTGAAGCCGCTATTGATGACGACGTATTTCGCGGGATTGAGCGGATTGGGGTAGATCAGGATTGCGGCATGAGACTTTGGGTAGCTTTGCGTGCCAACCCGTATTCCCTCGCTGGTCCACTTTACCGGCAACTGCGCAGCGAT
Source organism: uncultured Bryobacter sp. (assembly GCA_964653845.1). Taxonomy (GTDB): domain Bacteria; phylum Acidobacteriota; class Terriglobia; order Bryobacterales; family Bryobacteraceae; genus Bryobacter. Next base: position 14,335 of record CAZZGS010000006.1, on the reverse strand, counting down.
CCGGGCGAGGATCTTGTTTGAGCCGGGATCTCCCCATAGGATGAGGTTGCTCGACGCAATTTGAGCTTCGGTCACATTGAAATCGTCGGTCACCTGAGGCTCGCCGCGGAACTGCTTGCGCCATTCGCGAATGGCTCTGGCCTGCTCGGCCTCGACCCATTTGGCTGTATCGGCGTGGCTAGGAGTACCGCTGGGCTTGACGATGAGGAAGCTATCCATAAAGGCATGGTCGATCGGGCCTTGCAGCGCGTGCGTCTTGTGAAGGCCCGCCTGGATGGGGCTGGCCGCGAGTGCCCAACGGGAGCCAGTCTTCCGCAGATGGATCCGCCAGGACCCGTCCGATTGCGGGGGCGGTGCGCTTAGCGTCTGGTTGTCAATGACAATAGTGGCCTTGTTGGTCAGGCTAAGGGGAGCCCCGCCAGGGCCGAAATCGAAGCTCAGGGCAGCCGTATTCGCTGTCGTGATTTTGACAGCTTGGTTGGCTTCGATACTGGCCTCAATGCGGGTTCGCTCCCAATGTTGTTCGAGCGAGTCTACGATCAGCCACTTCATGCGGTTGTAGGCGAGTGTGAATGTCGTGAACAGGATTTGGCGGGGATAGGGGTTTCGACCGATCGCCGCGATCGCATCCAGCTTCTCGTTGATTTCAATCTTGGACTGCGGATGGTATCGGTGTCCCGTCTGTGAGCCCGTAACCCGCGTAAGCGTGATCCCTTCTTTTGCCATAGCGGATTCCATGGCGTCGGCAGCCTGCTTTTGGCCGTCCTGATCGCCGTTATAGGCGACGGTGCTTGTATTCGAAAGATTGAGCGCGTACTCAGTGGCATCATACATTCGCCAAAGCTTTTGCTCCCATGCGAAAGGCGCATCCGGTTTACTCAGGTCAAGTTTGAGAAACGCAATGGTCTCACTGAAGCCGGCTCCAGGAGCAATTGCCGCCCATCGGCCAGCGTGGTGCGTACCGATATCCCAAGCCGAGGCTCCGCCCATCGAGAATCCACGAACAAGAATGCGGTTCTCATCGATCGCATAGTGGCGCCTGGTCGCAGCAAGTGCTTCCTCAAAGTCAATCTCACCGGCAAAACGGCTTGCATTGCAATAACGTCCATAGAGGTGAAGAACAATGGTGTGAGGTGGTGTGAATTCACCTGGGCGCGATTCGCGTTCAGCCAGAAAATTGACTTCACTCAAGGTTTCGCTACGGCCATGAAACCAGGCATCGAGTCGCCACATGTGAGGTGAATTGGGTGAGTAGCTGGCGGGGATGACAAGACCATAAGGTTGAATGCCTCGATCGATTTTGGAGACGTACCCGCGCACCACCAGACCGGTGGCCGTGGTCCAAGGGGCCCGGCCCTCTGACAGCAGACGCGCCCGCTCAAGGCCATGGCTCAACAAGGTGTGTGCCTTCAGCACCTCGTCGGCTTTGAAGAATTCATTGTTCTCCAGCGCATAGCGGACGGCTTCCTGATAGATAAGCACATCGGGCAAAAGCGGATTTCCAGCCAGTGCTGCCGTTGCTCGCTGCAGGTTCTGCAGGCGGGAGCCAAGTTCGGCCCGTTCCGTTGGAGACAGTTCGATGCCTGGAGGCGGAATCGACCGCAATGCAGGTGCCGTTTGGGCGTAGGATGCGGAAACAATAAAGACGAGCGAGCAAAGAAAGATTCGCATGAGGGGTTCTATTTTTGTAGCAACTTGAGGGCTTCTACTGCTGCACCGCGCGATCCGGCGGTGTCGCCATTCGGCATCACCTGAATCGGAATGTTGACTTGTTCTTCGCGCTGGTTGGGCATCCCGGCGCGGACTTCTGAAATGAACCATTGCTGGAACTCGATGCCGGCCTCAAGCGCGCCCCCGCCGATAAACAACATATCGGGATCAAAGGTGTTGATCATCTCGTCAAAGAAAAGACCCATTGCATGGGCCTGCACTCGAAAAATCTCGAGGCAAAGGCTATCGCCTTTTACAGCCATTCCTCGAACCAGCTTGGCCGCTTGTTGCGGATCAAGCGAGGCTAACTCATGACTGGGATTCTTCTGCAAAAAGTAGGGCAGTAGCGTGCGAGTGATAGCGGTAAGCGAGCAGAGCGATTCAAGATCCCCCGTCCGCCCACAGTTGCAATGCGGAACCAGGCCTTCAATGCCAGCGATACCTTGGTAGGGAATAAGGACGTGGCCGAGTTCACCACCAAAACCGTGGCGTCCTTTCACTACTCCTCCATTGACGATCACACCGCCCCCAAGGCCTGTCCCGATAACGGCCGACACAGAAGTCTCTTTGGTGCTTGTACCGAAAACTGCAAAGTGTCCCCACAAGGCCCCAGCATTGCCATCGTTGAGATAAACAACCGGTTTCCCCAGCCGTTCTTCCAGGTTGAGACGGATGTCGAAGCCCGCCCAATCGGTATGGACAAAATTCGTAGAACCTCGTGCGCTCAGAACGCCGCTCGAACTGGCTGGCCCGGGTGTGTCCAACCCGATCGCTGCAACGTCTTGAACCGAAATGCCCGTCGAGTCCAGGGCGATCTTGAGGCCATCCTGGATCTGGCGCAGGCAGACCTCGGGGCCTTGTTTTGAAAGGGAGGGGTATTCGCAGAGTCCTTCAATGAGGAATTCGGCTTCCTCGCTCAGAATGGTGTAATTTACGGCCGTGCCGCCGAGGTCAATTCCGGCTACGAATTTCAAGAGAGATGCTCCATTGATGTTGAGCTTATCAGTTGAAAGGAACAGTCGTTCTCCAGATCCGTTATCTTGGTGTTAGATCATCTCCGCTCTTTAATATATGACCTCAACGAAACCTTGGCTTCGATTTCCAACTCTTGGCGTAGTAGCGCTCTTTTGTACGATTTGCATTGTCTGGACAACTCGACTGCTCTTTGCCCAAGGGCAGGGAACCACTCCTACCCCAATGGAACCCGCTTTCCAACAGGTCATCAAACCCTTTCTCGATCAGAATTGCGCCAAGTGTCACAACGCCGACAACATGTCTGCAGGCGTCAGAGTCGATCATCTCGATACCTCGCTCGATGACAAACACATCCGTCTGTGGGAGGGAATCCGTCACCGCGTCAAGGCCGGGACGATGCCACCCAAAGGGCTGCCACAGCCAAGTGTGGATGAAAGAGAGCGTGTAGTGGAGTGGATTGACCGCGCGATTGAAATCGCCAGGTTGCGTCCCGCCCCAAAGAACGGAATCGTGCGGCGCTTAACGGTTTCCCAGTACAAGAACACTTTGCGCGAGTTATTGCAGCTTGAGGATGATCTCACCGAAGCCCTTCCTCCCGACGCAGTCTCAGTTGACGGCTTCGTCAATAACAAAGAGACGCTTCAGCTTTCTCCACTGCTGCTCGAAGCCTATTTCGAAATTGCCGAAGATGCGCTCAATCGCTCCATTGTCGACCCGAAGCAAAAGCCGAAGGTGCAGAATTTCAGAGTCGATTTGGGCGAATCGATCAATCCACAGCCACTTTCAGAAAAGCTGATTCTCGGCGCGAATAGCAAACTGCTGGACAACAAAGACTTCACAGTATCGCAGTTGACCCCGGTGAAGCCTTTTGCGTTTGAACCACTTTTGATGAGGACGAAGTACCGGTATATCGAAGGCTACGCAGGCAACGATACTGTCCGGGGCTGGCGTGACTACGACAGTATTTATCACTCCGTGTTTGCGTGTATGCGCGGTACCGGTGGCTATCCGAAGGGTCTCGCTTACGGGCTCGTACCTCAGGGCCTGCTCCTGCGCCCGGCCATTCCGAATGAGGAACTTTTTGAAGGCGATGGAACCTATGGGCCAAAGGCGAATTTCAAAATTTCGCTTCGGGAATTGCCAGATCAGGGGCGCTTCCGCGTCACCGTGCTGGCCGCCAAATACAACGATGGCTTGATGCTCGATGCTGAGGCACCAGCGCAAAAGCCCGGCGTAGCGGGTAGTGTCGTTGCCGGTGAGCTAAAAACAGTGAACAGCGTCACCATCCCCAAGGCTGGTGTCTACCAGGTGGATGTGCATGCTGCCCCACGCAAAGAGCCTTCGAAAATTACAGACTCCTCGCGCTTGAATGACGGGTTGATTGGAACTTGGCCCCTCGATGGTGCCCTCGAGGCCGGAAAGCTGGAAGGCACCGCCCGCTATGTTGTCTCACCTTTTGGCAAAGCGGTTTCTCTCAATGGCGAATACGACCTTGTAACGATTCCTCGTGTGGAGGCAATGAAGGTTGCCGATGGCGACTTCACGGTGTCTACCTGGATTCGTCCTGGCAAATTGGGTAGAGGCGGCCTGGTGAGCATGGGTGGCCACGATGGCGTTCAAGGTTGGTATCTGGACATGCCGGACGGGCGTGGCACAGTTCGTTTGGAAACGGCAGGTCCCGACGGCCAGCCCAATGGTGGAATGACATCGCCTCCAGGGGTGATTCGTCCGAATCTCTGGCAGCATCTAACAGCCGTAGTGAAGCGTGGAAA
>CAZZGS010000006.1:0-9868 GCA_964653845.1 uncultured Bryobacter sp. | reverse complement strand
GAGGCCCGGCTTGATGTGAATGGATACCCGGTAGCAAAAGGGCCGATTGGTTTGGCCAATCTCGATAACGCCAAGCTCGATCTGCAGTTGGGCCGTGTGCGCATGATGGCCCAGACCTTCAAGGGAGACCTCGATGAGGTGCGGATCTATCGGCGAGCCCTCGATGAAGCAGAAATTCAAGCCCTGCTCGAGCCCGGCCGGCAGTTTGTTCGACCGCCCCCTGAGAAAAATCAGGACGTGTTGCTAACCCTCGGTGAGCGTCAATTTGCTGGAACGCTCGCACAGCCTGCATTTGTCGTGGTGCGGCTTGATGCCGGGCCCTTGTCCGTGCGTGCAGAGATTACCGGCATGGCTGGCTTGGATAAGCTCATCTTGACTCCGATCAACGAAGCTCAGACCCTTGCGAGCAAATTCAACACCTTCGAGAAGCGCTCCCCCCGTCTGGGCGTACACCTCGGGTTGCGCCGCGATTGCGGTAGCACTTTTGCCCCTGTACGCCCTCCCCAGGTTGTAGCCGGCACCAAGCTGAATCGCTATGTCTTCGAAGGCGCGATCAGCAATTTCCCAAGCCCGAACGTCGAAAAAGACAATGTAAATTATCTGGCCGGCATCCGCGAGATCGCCGTGCGCAGTGAATACACCGACGGCCGCGATATGCCCCGCATGCTCGTCAAGTCGGTTGAGTTTGAAGGGCCCTTCTATGAACAGTGGCCTCCACCATCTCATCGCAGCATTTTTGTGGATTCAGACAAGAAGAACGACCTGCCAGCCTATGCGCGGCAAGTGATTCGTGGCTTCGCCTCCAGGGCCTATCGCAGGCCCATCAACGCTGCCGAGGAATCCTCCCTGATGGCGGTTTATCACAAGAATGGGAATTTTCAACAGGGCATCAAGGATGCCTTGCAAGTGGTATTGACCTCCCCGCAGTTCCTCTTTCTGGTCGAGAAAAGCAACACACCAAAGCCCGAGCCGATCAATGCTCACGAACTCGCCTCCAAGCTGTCCTACTTCTTGTGGAATGGGCCGCCAGACCGCACGACGCTGCGTTTGGCCTCCACCGGTGTGCTCGCCAAACAGCTCGATGCCGAAGTAGCCAGAATGGTCGAAAGCCCCCGCTTTGCCCGCTTCGTGCAGGAATTCACTTCGCAGTGGCTGAGTCTCGACAAATTCAATGTGCTCGAACCCGATCGCAAGAAATTTCCAAATCTGACCCGCGACACACGCGCACAGTTGCGCCAGGAACCGGTACAGTTCGTGCAGCATTTGATGCGCAAAAATCTGCCCGCGAAGAATCTGATTCAGTCGGATTTCCTGATAGCCAATGAAGTGGTGGCGAGCTACTACGACATGCCCGAAAAATCCGAAAGCGGCTTCCAGTTTCAGGCCATCCCCCACGGGCGTAAGGAACTAGGCGGCATTTTGACGCAAGCCTCAATCCTGGCCGGCTTGTCCGACGGTCGCGAATCCAATCCCATTAAGCGAGGGGCCTGGCTGGCCCGCCGTATCATTGCCGAGCCGCCGGCAGATCCTCCGCCCAATGTGCCGGCACTCAAAGAGGGCGAGAAAGACTTGACTCTTCGCCAGCGTCTCGAGGCTCATCGCAACCAGCCCGGCTGCTTCCAGTGTCATCAGAAGATCGACCCATGGGGCGTGGCCTTTGAAGAATTTGATGCCGGTGGGCGTTTAAAGAAAGATCCCGTCGATGCCCATTCCAAACTGCCCGATCAGACAGAAGTCTCCGGCGCCAATGATCTGAAACGCTACCTCGGCGAAGATCGCATCGATCAGGTCGCCTTCAGCGTGCTTAAACACTTGGCCACCTATGCGAACGGTCGCAGCCTGACATACAATGAACTTAATGAGTTGAAGCGGGATGGCTTGAAGTTGAAGGCCAGTGGCTACCCGATGCAGGACATGATCCGTTATGTCGTCAACAGCAAGATTTTCCTCGAAAAATGATGTGTACGGGAGAGACAGAATGAGTATTGCTCGTAATATGGATCGCCGCGCTTTTCTGAATGGCTTGGGTGGCCTCTCGTTAGCATTGCCTGTCCTCGACGCCATGGGTGCAGAGGTGACCGAACAGGCACCTCGCCGCTTCTGCGCCATCTATACCGCCAACGGAATGTCGTTGCCAAAGACCGAACATGGCCTTGATGACTGGAGCTGGTTCCCTACGGCGGAGAAAGACGGCCAGTTTGTCTTCGGCAAGTCCACAGAGCCGCTCAGCCCCTTCCGCAAGCAACTGAGCTTTATGGGAGGCATGCATCATCCCAGTGGGCCCAAGGCCGATCCCCACACTTGTTCCGACATGTGGCTTACCGGTGCTCCGCTCCACAACCCCAAACCAGGCACCTACAATACTGCCGGTCTCGATCAAGTCATTGCCCTGCATACGAAGCAGTTCTGCCGCCAGCCTTCGTTGATCCTTTCGATCGATGCCGGCACTGGCTTCTTGTCTCGCACAGGTACGATTTCCTACAGCCTTGAGGGGCGCCCGATTCCCGCTGAGAATAACCCCAGACGCATCTTCGACCGTTTGTTTAAGGGGGACCGCTCCTCAGTCAAAGCAGAGCACGAAAAACTACAGCGCCGCATCAAGCTTGTCGATGCTGTGGTGGATAGCGCGAAATCACTCGATCAAGATCTGGGCAAGTCTGACCGCGAGCGCATGGACCAATACCTGACATCGCTAAACGAGTTGGAATCCCGCTTGATCGCCTCCGAGAAGTGGATCGACATCCCGCTCAAGAAGCAGGATTACTCCCATCTCAATCTCGAAGTCACAAACGAAGGTGAACCCGCCGAATATTACCGCAACATGTTCGATCTGATTGCCCTTGCTTTTGATGCCGACATCACTCGTTCTGTCGCGTTCATGTTGAACCGCGAGGACGGCATGGGGATCAGCGATACCTTCCCGATCAAGCTTGGGCTTTCCAAGACCCACCACAATCTCTCGCACGCCACCGACAAGGAAGGCCAATTGAAGTTTGCCCAGTATGATCAGTTTTTGAGCAAGCAGGTCGCTCATTTTTTCGGGCAGCTCACCAAGTATCAAGATCGTCAGGGTAGCGTGCTCGACAATACGATTGTGATGTTCGGTAGCGGAGCCAGCACAACCCACTATTCCCGTAATCTCCCGACCTTATTAGCTGGCGGGTCCAACATGGGCCTGAAGCATGGAAGCTATTGGCGCAAGGGAGAGTCGCGGATGTCTAATATGTATTTGAGCATCCTGAGAGCTCTCCAGGTTGGACAGGAATCCTTCGCCGATAGCACCAGCACCCTCGCTAGCCCTGTTTTCAGCCGATCTTAGCATCTTCAAATCCAACGAAAAGAGCCCGGCGCTAAGCCGGGCTCTTTCGTTATCAGATTTGCTGGAATGTTTAAGCAGACTTGCCACGCCAGTAGCCGAGAGCAAGAAGTCCTGCTCCGAGCATTGCATAGGTGCCAGGCTCGGGTACTGTTTCGTTGGTACCGGTGCCGCCGGGCACGGTCCAGTTGATCTGCTTTATCTTGAAGCCGTCCTGGCCCTGACCCAGTCCTTCGACGCGAGGCCCAAAGATGATCGTGTTGTAGCAATCAGATTGTTACCTACATTTACGGTAGTCAACCCACCCGACACAGGCAGGTTTCCGTTAGCGACGTCAGTTCTGGCGAGAAAACCCGACGCTGCCAGTTGGGCAGTCGTCTGATTTTCAAGATTGAATGATCCGTTGGGGTTTCCCACCCAATAGCTGACGTCCCAGTCGCTAGCCAGTGAGCCGATCAACACCTGAATGTTGGTTACTAGCAGTTGAGCCTGTGTCGTGCTGGAGAACTGGAACATCACAAATTCATATCCACCAAGGTTGTCTACCTGATGTTCACTTGGATCGGTTGCCGATGAATTGCAAGCGGTACCACCTGTTGAACCACTAAGATATTCAGAAGCGCTACAGACACCAAGTCCAGCAGTTCCATAGTCCCGAAGACGGGCTTTTGTGAATGGTCCAACTCCGACAGATCCAGCGTTCCAGGCTGATGCGGTCACGGTGAACAGGCCGTTTGTTCTGGAAATTAGATTCCCCGGGGCTCCGTCGCCAACTGAAGCTGCAGTACGGTAATCGATCAACGCGCCTTGCAAGCTGCAAGCAGCCAATACAAGAACGGATAAAAATATCTTTTTCATTAAGTATTAATCCCTCCCAAACTTTTCTTATGACTAAAGCTCAAGGCACTCCCCTTCCGGAAAATTACCTAAAATTCTATTTAGTGCAACCCTTAGATTTTCAGTGGAAACACCCTTAGCGAACAATAGAGCTTCGGTACTGTACAGGGCTGGTTTTGCCCTACCCGCTTTCGCCGGTACTTTCGTGGAAAGTCCTGGAGCCAAACGCAAAATCATTTTGATTCCAAGGAGATACGGAACTTTGTCGGCCCATCGGTTGTGCTTGAAAACGCAAAAGAGCTCCGAGAGAGTTTGAGAGCCACTGGCTCGCCTTGCTCCTTAAATTTCAAAACCCGCCTCCAACTTCGCTAACCTGTATAGACACGAGGTACATGAGACATGCTCCGCCGAATTTTGGTCGCGATTTCGCTATGTTCTGCCCTTATGGGGCAGAATCCGGATGCTGCGCAATTTGAATCCAAAATCAGGCCAGTACTGGCAACCAAATGTTTTGCCTGCCACTCATCCAGGCTGAAGGCTCCTATGGGTGGCCTCGTTCTCGACACCAAAGCTGGGATGTCAGCGGGTGGGGCAAATGGACCCGTCGTCGTTGCCGGCAAGCCCAGAGAGAGCCGCTTGTTGACTGCACTCCGCTTTGAAGATGCGCACTTGCAAATGCCACCCAGCGGGAAGCTCCCCGATGCCGTAATCGCAGATTTTGAAGATTGGATCGCCTCAGGCGCTCTAGACCCAAGAACTGCAACTGCGAAAGTGGAACCCAGTTCCGCGCTCAAAGGCATGTCCATTGAGAATGGGCGCAAGTGGTGGGCCTTTCAGCCGATTGCAGCGCTTCCGGCCCCAAAGGTTCTAAACACTCGTTGGGGGCGAAACAAGATCGATCCATTCTTACTCGCCAAGCTTGAGGCAAAGAAGCTCACTCCATCCTTGAAGGCCGACCGGCGAACCCTCGTCAAGCGCGCCTATATTAACCTGCTAGGGCTCAGGCCGACCTTCCAGGAGGTCGAAGCCTTCGCTGCCGATCCCGCCGTCGATGCGTGGACAAAGCTGATCGACAAACTGCAGGCAATGCCGCAATACGGTGAACGGTGGGGCAGGCACTGGATGGATGTGGCACGATTCGGGGAAGACAATCCAACATCGGAAGCGACCAACGGTGCCTACCCCTTTGCCTGGCGCTATCGTGACTGGATCATCGAGGCAATCAATCGCGATATTCCCTACGACCGTTTCGTGACCATGCAACTGGCGGCAGATCAGATGCCCAACACGAAGAGGGAGGATCTACGGGCCTTGGGTTACCTGGGGGCCGCACCGATTTACCACAAGGATCAGCGGCTTTCGGCCGACGTCATAGGTGGCTTCCTCTCCGACGATTGGGACGAACGCGTCGACGCCGTTACACGCGGTCTGCTGGGGATGACGGTCGCCTGTGCGCGCTGCCATGATCACAAGTTCGATCCAATCCCGACCAAAGACTACTACGGGCTTGCTGGTGTCTTTGCGTCCACGATGCGCACCGAGCAGCCGATGTTTGAAGTAGACCCTGAGATCGAAACCCGCTACATGTGGGCGAAGCGGCGGCTAATCGACTTGAGTTATTCGGTAAGCGTGTTGACCGGCGAACCATCAACCGTTCTGGACAGCGAATCGCGAGTGGCAAAGTGGAAGCTCGAAATCGAAGCACTCAAAAAAGAGATGCAGACCCTGCTCGATAAGTCCCCGACACTGGTGGCAAGTCTGGCCAAATATTGGACCCCTCCACCTCCCAAGCCAGCCGACGCCCCGGCCGAGAGAGGGCGCCGCCGGACTGCGTTAACCTCTACCGAGCCTTTTATCAATTCGGTATTTGATGCGGCCCAGTTCATCGATGGCTCTGATGCCCATTACACCTTCATCAACTACAAACCTGGTGAGGCAAGAGACGTGCCGGTTCTCCGCAATGGCAACGTAGCAACGCCGGGTGAGATTGTTCCCAGGCATTTTCCCGTCGTCTTGTCCAAAGACGAGAGCCGCTTCACCAAAGGTTCCGGGCGCCTCGAACTGGCAGAGAAGATTTTTACCGATGCCGCTCCGCTTGCTGCGCGTGTCATTGTGAACCGCGTCTGGGGCTGGCATTTCGGACGGGCGCTTGTCGGAACCCCAAGCGATTTCGGAGTCCAGGGCGAGGCTCCAACCCATCCGGAATTGTTGACCGATCTGGCCGCCCGCTTCGTAGCCCATGGCTGGTCTTTGAAGTGGCTGAATCGCGAGATTATGACCTCGGCGGCATACCAGCAATCGAGCCGGCCTCGCGCCCATCTGATGAAGCTGGATCCTACCAATGCACTCTACTGGAGGATGTCACCGCGGAAGATGGATATTGAATCCTACCGGGATTCCATGTTGCGAGCCTCGGGAAGGTTGAGCGACAAACTCTATGGTCCTTCTGAAGACGTAGAAGCTGCAACAAACGTCCGCCGCACCGTCTATGCCCGCATCAGCCGCGAGCGCTTAAGTGCGCTGCTGAAGAATTACGACTTTCCCGATCCGATGCAGAGCAGCGGTTGGCGAGATCAGACCACCACCTCTTTGCAGCAACTCTTTGTCTTGAATAGCGCTTTTGTGCGAGAGTCTGCGAAGGTTTTGGCCAAAGCGGTCAGCGAGCTGCCAACTGATGATGCCAAGATGCGGGAACTCTACCGCCGCGTCTTGTCTCGCGAACCAACTCCAAAAGAATTGGACCTGGCCTTGAGCTTCCTGTCCAAGGCCACCGTCGACCAGTACGCACAGGTTTTGTTGTCAACCAATGAGGAGATCTTGTGGCCATAAGAAGTAGACGCCAACTCATTCAGAATGCTTTTGGTGGATTAGGCACTTTGGGGCTAAGCTCCCTCCTTGCTGCCGAGCGGCCTCTTGGTCACTACACGGGAAAGAGCACACCTGGCAAGGCCAAGCGTGTCATCAGTCTCTTCTTGGCCGGTGGTCCATCGCAAGTCGATCTCTTTGACCCCAAGCCATCGCTGCTCAAGTATCAGGGGCAAAGGCCAGGCTCGGTAGACCTCAGAACAGAACGCCAGACCGGCGGATTGATGCCCAGCCCATTTGCTTTTGCCAAACGTGGCAAGAATGGTATCGATGTCAGTGAAATCCTTCCAAAGCTAGGTGCGGTGATCGACGACGTCTGTGTGATCCGCTCGATGTATTCATTCAACCCGACGCACACCCCGAGCGTGAGTCTCTATCACACGGGCTCAATTCTCTTGAACCGTCCTTCGATTGGCTCCTGGGTCACTTATGGCCTCGGCTCCGAGAATCAGAATTTACCCTCTTTTGTTGCCCTCGGAGCAGGCTCACTGGGTGGGTCTTCCGCACGTGCCAGCTTCCTGCCATCGGAAACTCAAGGCACCCCCGTCAATAACGCAGAACTTGATCCTGAGAAGATGATTCCGAATCTGCGCAATGAACACCTCGACCGGACAGCGCAGAGGCAACAACTCGATGCCGTGCAAGCTCTGAATCAGGGCTTCAGCCAATCCTTTGGTGCCGATTCATTTCTCGATGGACGCATCCAGTCGATGGAAGCGGCATACCGGATGCAATTCGAGGCGATGGATGTTTTTGATATCCGCAAAGAATCTGCCGAGACACGGGCACTCTATGGCGATAGCCCGCTCGGCAATGGCTGTCTTCTCGCGCGAAGGCTGGTAGAGAAAGGTGTCCGCTACGTCAATTTGGGCTTCGGCGATTGGGATGATCACAAGGACATCGAATCGGCCTACAAAAAGAAAATCCCCGCCATGGACCAGGCTGCTGCAGCTCTGATCCAGGACCTCAAACAGCGCGGCATGCTCGACGACACAATCGTCATGTGGGGCGGCGAATTCGGTCGCACTCCCGTATCGGAGAGTGGCACAGGCCGCGATCACAATCCCTACGGCTTCACGATGCTGATGGCTGGTGGTGGCTTTAAAGGCGGACTCGCGCACGGGGCTACAGACGACTTCGGTTTCAAAGCAGTCGAGAATCGCGTTTCGATTCACGACCTTCATGCCACCATGCTCTATGCCCTGGGTCTCGATCACACCCAATTGACCTATCGCTACGCCGGGCGAGACTTCCGTCTGACCGATGTTTTTGGCGATGTGGTTAAGGAGATTTTGGTCTAACGAAGGGTATAGAATTAAAGAGATTTCTCTATGCCTTTTGTTCTTTTCCTAATGGCTCTAGTGGCCCTCTCCTGCTTCGGCGCAAGTCCAGCCGATCTTGACCTCGACCGTCGCTTCACCAAGACGGTAAAGCCCTTTGTCGCAACCTACTGTGCTGGCTGTCATAGCGGTCAAAATCCAGCCGCACAGTTGAATCTCGATACCTATTCGAAACTCTCAGACGTGGTCCGCGATCATCCGCGCTGGGCTCAAGTCGGCGAGCGCTTGAAGGCCGCAGACATGCCACCCAAGGGCATGAAGCATCCCGAAGCCGCCGCAAGCCGGCAGATCATTGAATGGGTTGAAGCGATGCGAATGAATGAGGCCCGCAAGCAGGCAGGCGAGCCTGGTATTGTCCTTGCCCGTCGCCTCAGCAATGCCGAGTACAACTATTCGATTCACGACCTCACCGGCGTAGACATCCAGCCCACCAAAGAATTCCCGGTCGACCCAGCCAACCCCGAAGGCTTCGACAACACAGGGGAGTCCCTTTCGATGTCCCCCGCGCTCCTGAACAAGTACTTGCAGGCAGCGCGCACGGTAGCCAATCAGATGGTCTTGAAGCCGGCGGCAATCGACTTCGCCCCACATCCAATGCTCGTCGAGACCGATCGCGAGAAGTATGCCATTCAGCGGATCGTCAATTTCTACCAACGCCAACCGACTGATTATGCTGACTACTTCATGGCCGCCTGAGCCTACAAGAATCGAGTGGCTCTGGGCAAGCCTGCTGCGACTCTCAATTCGGTAGCTGTCGAAAATCACGTCAGCCCAAAGTATTTGCCAGTGGTATGGAACTCACTCGAAGCCGTGAAAGAAGACGTGGGCCCGATGGCCAAGGTGCAAGCCATGTGGCAAGCCCTCCCGCAGCAGCAGGATGCAGCGCGAGTCGGCTGTGTCCAGATGCGGGATTATGTGGTGCGTGTCCGCGCGCTGGTGGCCAAACATTATTCAAGCCCGGTCGTGAAAGGCCTGAGCACTACCTCGCAGCCCCTGATGAACTATAAGTTGAACCTCTTTGCGCAAAAGCGTCGCGACTTTGACCCCGCCGCGCTGCTTGTCGATGGCGAACCACTGCCTGAGGTACCGCCTGCACCGAAGCCCGGCGAATTCTTCACCCGCGCCATTGGAGACAACGTAGCCAAGCAGGCCAGTGCAAAGATGATCAAGGCTCGTCTGGCCGACATGGAGCCGCTCCGGGTTCCGGCTGGTGAACGTCCTAGATATGAGGCGGCATTCGGTCGCTTTGCTAACGCTTTCCCTGATGCCTTCTTTATCAGTGAACGCGGTCGCTTCTTCCCCGATGACACGCAGGACAAAGGGCGTCTCCTGAGTGCAGGCTTCCACAACGTAATGGGATACTTTCGCGACGACCTCCCCCTCCGGGAGATGATCCTCGATGCAAAGCAGACACGAGAACTCGAATCCCTCTGGCAGGAATTCGATTTCATCGCCGACCACACGATTCGAACTTATACGCAATACTTCTTCAACCAGAGTGGCGAAATTC